>CAUVHB010000237.1:0-3390 GCA_963551335.1 uncultured Treponema sp. | reverse complement strand
TCGACAACCGCAGACTTTATCAAAAGTCGAGGATTGGCGAATTGCCGCACTTTTGAAACGTCAGTGAAAAAGTGCAATTAATAGGCGATGTTTGCGATACGCAAACTCGCAGTGTTTTTAAGCCGCGCTATTTTAGCGGCTGAAAATAAACGTTCTATTAGTTACTGCCGTTGGACAGCCCAATTCTACATACATGGCGGTCGTGATCTTCCCGCTCTTTAAAGGCTTTCATCCGCGTCATCATATTATCAAAATCGACTAGATGCCCGTCAAATTCAGGACCGTCAACGCAGACGAACTTGGTATTGCCATCAACCGTAACACGGCAGCATCCGCACATACCGGTTCCGTCGATCATAATTGTATTGAGCGAGACCACGGTGTGGATACCGAACGGACGGGTTGTCGCTGCGCAGAACTTCATCATAATCGGCGGGCCGATTGCGATAACTTCTTGAGGAGGGCTCGCGCTTTCGCAAATTTCCTTGAGCGGCTCTGTAACAAGCGCTTTTCGACCGTAGCTGCCGTCATCGGTTACGATGATCAGTTCATCGGCTATTTTGCGCATTTCTTCTTCAAAAATAACGAGTTCTTTTGTACGCCCTCCAATGATAATGATAACCTCATTGCCGGCTCGCTTATAGGCTTGCGCAATCGGGTGTAAAGGCGCCGTACCGATACCGCCGCCGACACAGACCACTTTCCCGACTTTTGTAATATGCGTCGGATTACCGAGCGGGCCAAGAATGGCAGCAATGGATTCGCCTACTTTCTTTTGGCACAGCTTGATGGTACTCGCACCCACCGCTTGAATCACAAGAGCAATCCAGCCTTCTTGCGGGTTCGCATCCGCAATAGTGAGCGGAATCCGCTCGCCGTAATCGATATCAAGCTGAATAATAACGAATTGTCCCGCCTTTCTCTGACGGGCAATTTCCGGCGCCGCAACGCGGAAATAAAAAACATCTTTTGAGAATTGCTTCTTCTCTAAAATTGTGTGAATCATTCGCTCTCTTCTCCATATATGGGGAAAATACGGTATCAGTTTGTACTGATACACATTTCCACCATTCTACCCGCAAAAGTATGGAATATCAATATAAAGCATTGCGAAAATTATTATTATCCCTTATACTAAATATATGGACAATGTTGCAGTTATCCCTGTAGATAGGAATAAAATCAAACAAGCAGTTCAGATGAATATTCCTATCTCGATTAACACCTATACGCTCCCCAAGGAAACGGAAAATTATATCGCCGATGTTGCAAAGGTTTTCCTCAGTGTTGTTCATCAGGATGCAATCCAAGACTATATCGTCTATTGCCTTAATGAACTGACTACGAACGCGAAGAAAGCAAATACCAAACGGGTGTACTTTAAAGAAAAGGGCTTCGATATTTATGATCAGAAGTCCTACGACGAGGGAATGCTGAATTTTAAGCAAGAAAGTCTTGATAACATTGATTACTATCTGCAGCAGCAAAAAAAAGCAGGTCTTTATATTAAAGTTATTATGCAGGTAAAGCAGGGTTCCATTATTTTTGAAGTACGCAACAATGTCCAGATGGTTGCAACGGAATTTAAGCGCATTTTTGACCGTATGGTAGTTGCGCGGGATCATGAAAATATGGATCAAGCCTTTATGCAGGCGATTGACGATACGGAAGGCGCAGGTCTTGGCTTAATTATCATGCTCCTCATGCTTAAAAAAATCGGGCTAAAAGAAGACGCCTTTGAGTTGATTTCGGAAAAAGACTTAACGATTAATCGAATTACCATTCCGATCGATTTTGAAGTGAACCGGCATCTTGTAGAATTGACTAAGACGATTGTCGATTACATTGAAGAAATTCCGCAATTTCCCGAAAAAATCATGCAAATACAGCATCTCATCAATGATCCGAATGCAACAATGGGAACAATTGCATCTTTTATCAGTGATGATATTGCATTGACAACCGATCTTTTAAAGCTCGTTAATTCGGTTGCGTTCGGGCTTACCAAGGAATGTATGAGTATTACGGAAGCAGTTAAAATGGCGGGCTTACGAGGTATTCAGCATTTGTTGTATTCTGTCGGAACGCTGCAAGTGCTAAAAGTAACGGGAAATGAGCAAAAAAGGCTGTGGGAACATACCTACCGATGCGCATTTTTTGCATATAATCTTGCTAAGATGCAGGGGAAAACCAATCTTCTCGAAGAAATATATGTCTGTGCGCTTTTGCACGATTTAGGAAAAATTGTATTTAGTTCCATTTATCCTGAAGTGCTTGAAAAAATCAAAGATTTGCAAGCCGAAAAGAATATTCCTGAACAGGTTATCAAGAGCGTGATGTCGGGGATGGAGCATCAAGCGATCGGTGTTGCCGTTGCGGAAAAATGGAATTTGCCTGCAGCCATTGTCAACACGATAAAATATCAATATGAACCAGAATCTGCCCCTAAGAAATATTATGAGCTTGTTTCTACCGTCAGTTTTGCTGAATTTATGTTGCAGTTTTTTGACGGCAATATCAGCTACTATCAAATCCCGCCGGTTTTGTTAAAGCAACATACTATTGAAAATGAGGCGCAGCTGCGCAAATTGTGCGAAAAGCTCAATGCCAAATTCCACGAGCCGACATAATATATTTGTATGAACGAACAGGGACCCGCATTCCGCCCGGCTTTTATTCCGTCACATGAACACAGCGAAGTGTGCGGAATGGTTTGTATTCAAGATTTATCGTTTAAATACGGCGCCGGTAAAAAAATATTATTTGAAAATCTCTGCCTTACAATTAAGAGGGGGGCGTATATTTCGATTGTCGGAGAAAACGGCGCAGGAAAAAGCACACTGATAAAGCTGATTCTCGGGCTGTTAACGCCCGATACGGGGAGCATCCGCTGTGGAGCGCGTAATATCGGCTATGTACCGCAAAAGAAAGCAGCGATAGCGGGTTTCCCCATTACCGTTTTTGAGGCATTGAATTCGTATCGGGTATTACGCAAACAGCGGGATAAGGGGATTATCGACCGCTGCCTGTCTGATGTCCGGCTACTCGATTACAAGTATGCGCTTGCAGGGACGTTATCCGGCGGGCAGCTGCAAAAGATGTACATTGCGCGTGCGCTTATCGGTGAGCCGGATTTACTCATCCTTGATGAACCTTCAACAGGAATTGACCTACAGAGCCAGCAGGAAATATATACCTTTATTAAAAAGCTGAATACGGAGCAGGGGCTGACGGTTATTTCCGTGGAACATAACCTCGATGCGGCGGTACTTAACTCAACTGATATTTTCCATCTGGCAAACGGATGCGGGCATCTCTGCAATCCGCAAAAATATGCCGCGGAGTTTCTTCACTTTCGACGTCCGCCATATAATTCGGATACACGGCTCT
>CAUVHB010000236.1:0-3392 GCA_963551335.1 uncultured Treponema sp. | reverse complement strand
GGTCGCGAAAAAAGTCGGTAGTCTATGAAAAAAATACTTTGTATAATAATGTGTCTGTTATCGTTTTTTTGTGCGACGGCAGCTGATGTAACTATGGAAATGCAGTTCCGTAACTTTACATATCCTTCTATAATTCCGGCAGATATACAGCGCCGTATTGATGGTAATGCGGTTTCGTTTTTAGCCGAGTTGAAGCAGGTGCTAGCTGCCGAGAAAGAGAACCTCTTGGTATTGGTTGATAAGCGGCATTTATTACCGGTCGGATATATACCGCAAAATCTTATAACACTGGATACCGGTCGCGCTTATATGATTAACCGGAAAGATTTATCCCTGACAAAAACGGCGGAGCAAGCCTTGCAAGAAATGGCGCTCGCAGCAAAAAAAGACGGCGTTACCCTCGTGGTCAGCTCCTCGTACCGCTCATACGCATATCAAAAAAATTTATTTGAGCGATATGTGCGGGAATCCGGCGAAAAAGAAGCGGAACGGTTTTCCGCCCGCGCGGGAACAAGCCAACATCAACTTGGTACGGTTGTTGACTTTGGTTCAATCTCGAATGAATTTGCGCAAACGCACGCCGGCAAATGGATATTTCATAACGCATCGAAATACGGCTGGTCGCTTTCTTTCCCGAAAGGATACGAAGCGGTAACCGGCTATGTGTGGGAGTCGTGGCATTATCGGTATATCGGTGCGGAAGCCTGTGCCTTTCAGCAAAAATGGTTCGATGATATTCAGCAGTATATGCTTGAGTTTATAGATGCTTGGAAAAAACAGACAAAATGAATAAGGTGATACTTCTGAATACGATTGTGTGCTGAGTACGCCATGAGATAACTATGGAGGAAAAATGAAGAAATACATTATAGTAGGCGGCGTTGCCGGAGGCGCAGGCGTTGCAGCTCGGTTACGCAGATTGGATGAAACGGCAGAGATTACCGTCTTTGAACGGGGACAGCATATCAGTTTTGCGAACTGCGGTCTTCCGTATTATGTCGGCGGTGTTATCGAAAACCGTGATGCGCTTTTTATGATGACTCCCGAAAAGTTTAAGGCGGCACTGAACGTTACTGCAAAGGTGCGGCATGAGGTAACGGCAATCAATCCCGTTGCCAAAACGGTAACGGTCAAAAATCTGGAGACGGGCGCGGAGGTTACCGAAAGCTATGATACGCTGATTTTAAGCCCGGGTGCATCTCCCATTAAACCGCCGATCCCGGGGATTAACGATGATGCTATTTATACACTGCGCTCGGTTAGCGATATCGATGCGATTAAGCAAAAAATTGATACCCCTGCAACAAAACGGGTTGCCGTAATTGGCGGCGGTTTTATCGGTTTGGAAATGGCTGAAAATCTGCATCGCCGCGGTATGGAAGTTTCCATTGTAGAAGCGGTTGATCAAGTAATGAACGTTATCGATTATGATATGGCGACAATCGTGCAGGAAAATATCCGCAGCAAGGGTGTCGGTTTATACTTAAAAGATGGAGTAAAAGCTTTTGAACGGCGCAGCGCCGATTTGGCGGTGTGTTTGCAGTCGGGCAAAGAGGTCGTATGCGACGCCGTTCTCCTTTCGATCGGTGTGCGTCCCGATACGAAATTGGCAAAGGATTGTAATATCGAGCTTGCACCGAACGGGGCAATAAAAGTTAACGAATATTTTGAAACTTCTCAAAAGGATATTTACGCTATCGGCGATGCTATTTCGTTTAAGAGTCCGCAGCTGGGTACCGATGCAACGGTTCCGCTTGCAGGTCCTGCAAATAAGCAGGCTCGTATTTGTGCGGATAATATCGTGTACGGTAATAAAAAAACATACTGCGGAACAATCGGTACCAGTATTGCACGGATATTCGATTATACTGTTGCTGCGACGGGATTGGGGGAAAAGGCTCTGGATAGGGCAGGGCTTCCCTATAAGCAGGCGGTAACCCATGCGCCTCATCATGCCGGTTATTATCCCCATGCGACGATGCTGTCGATTAAAATTCTCTATAATCCTGAAAACGGTCGGCTCTGGGGGGCACAAGCAGTCGGAATGGAAGGTGTGGACAAGAGGATTGATGTTCTTGCCGCGTATATTAAAAAGAACGGTACTATTTCCGATCTTGCCGAATTTGAACAAGCCTATGCGCCGCCGTTTAACTCTGCAAAAGATCCCATCAATATGCTCGGATTTATTGCGGAAAATGACCGTGACGGTTTAACAACGATTATTTCGTGGCGGGATGTTCCCCGTTATGCAGAACAGGGTGCATTTTTTCTTGATGCGCGTACACCGGAAGAGTTCAGCTGCGGTACGCTCCCCGGAGCGGTTAATATACCGTATACTGTCTTACGGAGTAGGCTCGGTGAAGTGCCAAAAGACCGACCGATTGTTATTAACTGCGGTTCCGGTTTACGGGGATACACGGCTGAGCGGATTTTGCGGCAGAACGGGTATCGGGGTACGGTTAACCTTTCGGGCGGCTTTATAACATATAACGCAGTCCATAACGAATTATCCCGCTTGTCATGAGTATTTTATATTTGACGAAAAGGATTTTTACCTATACTATAGAGATATGAAAGTATTCAATCGATATTTATTTTTAGCTTGTATAATAAGTGTATTGTTTGGCTGTTCTGCCGCGCCGCCATCCGTTAAAGAAGAGCCTTCCCAATCGGAATCGGTTTCTGCCCCTGTGGTAGAACCGATAAAAGAACCGGAGCCGAAAAAAACGAAGCCGCCGGTAAAGCAGGAGTCGCCTCTACCTGTTATTTCGATTAAACCCGTTAAGCCGGTTACGCCTAAGCAGGAACCTCTTGCTCAAAAAGAGGAGTCGTCTGTGAAAGCGGAGAAACCGACCGTGAAGGTAGAAGAGCCTCCGGCGAATCCTATTGTCGAGAAAAAAGAACCGGTTGTCGAAGTTAAGCCCGCTCCTGCCGACGAGAAACATACCGTCATTGCCGAGTTTGAAGGCGTTACTATTACAAAAGAAACATATAATCAAACAAAAACGGAGATGGAAATAATTGTTGATAAACTGAACCATATTACTGCGACGAAAGATTATGCACAATGGTTGACGTTCTTATCTGACGAGTATAAACGGTACTATTCGCAAACAGCTACACTGAATAAAGTTTCTGAAGCGCTGCCGGTGAAAGGGATCAAGCTTAAATCGCTGAAAGATTATTTTACCTACGTCTTTGTTCCCTCGCGTCAGAATGTGCGGGTTGAGGATATTAAGTTCGTTTCGCCGACACGGGTTAATGTTATTATGAAGCAGGCAAATGTTTCGCTGCTCGGCTACAGTTTGGAAAATATTGACAGCAGCTGGAAACTGATTCCACCGAAACTATAGGTCATCTGAAAACATTCGGTTGACTTTTAGTGATGTCTT
>CAUVHB010000235.1:0-3413 GCA_963551335.1 uncultured Treponema sp. | reverse complement strand
GGAGACGGAACGTCGGTGTACATCACGCAGGATATCGGACTTGCGATAACTCGCCATGGCGAGTGGCCGTTTGACAAGCTCATCTATGTTGTCGGTAACGAACAAATTTACCATTTTAAAGTACTCTTCTATATTATGAAGCTGCTAGGCTATGACTGGTACACTGGTTTGTATCACCTTGCCTATGGTATGGTAAATTTGCCGGAAGGTAAGATGAAGAGCCGCGAAGGCACAGTTGTTGATGCCGACGATCTGATTACCGAGCTTAAGAATAGTGCATTGAAAGAGATTGCATCAAAGGGACGTGAGGATGCAGTGGGAAACCCCGAAGAAGTCGCCGAAAAGGTTGCGCTCGGCGCATTGCACTACTTCCTGCTCCAAGTAGACACGATAAAAGATATGCTGTTCAATGCTTCCGAATCTCTTTCGTTCAACGGGAATACTGGTCCCTATATCCAATATATGGGCGCGCGTATTTCTTCCATTTTGCGCAAGGCTGATACGGAAGAAGGCAAAAAAGCAAAGACCGGCGTTTGCAAGCCGGAACTCCTTGGCTCCGATATAGAATGGGAATTACTCAAAAAACTGGAAGAATTCCCTGCCCAAGTGGACAAAGCCGCCGCTCAATACGCGCCGATGCTGATAACCAGCTATCTTTATGACCTCTGCAAGCTGTTTAGCCGCTTCTACCATGACTGCCCCATCCTCGGTGCGGAAAACGCTGATGTTGCTGCGACACGGCTTGCGCTTGCAAAAGCGGTATACATCGTACTGAAAAACGCAACAGGACTTGTGATCGTTCCTTTCCTTGAGGTCATGTAAGAGCGCACCTTGTTACAACTGTCGAAACCTCTAAAAACCGCACGTTTTTAGAGGTTTTCTGTATATGAGGAACGTTTCAACCTTTCAGGTTTGCGGGATTTCTTTCAGATTGATGCGCAGAAACCTTTATGTGCGAAAATCGCCTGCAAAGGCGTAAAAAAGCGGATGTCAGAGGCGAGGTAGATGAAAACCGGTTATTTAGCAGAACGCTCAAAACAGTTACAGCTCGCGGCGCTCTCCATCGCGCAGGGAATGCAGGCAGGGAGCTTTCGCAGTCATTTTCGCGGGAGAGGCATTGAGTTTGATGCCCTGCGGGAATATGAAGCGGGGGATGATATCCGCAGTATTGATTGGAACTTGATGGCACGGAGCGGCAAAACCTTTGTAAAGCTGTATCGTGAAGAGCGGGATTTGCGGCTTTTTCTTATTGTCGATGTTTCTGCTTCGATGGAAGCAAACTGTACCACCCAATCGCCGCAAGAAAAAGCTCTTGAGGCGGCAGCACTGATTACCTTTGCAGCGGAGCACTTGCACAGTTATACGGGTCTCCTCGCTTTTGACGGAAAGGTGGAGAGGGTGTTCCAGCTGCGGCGCGGCAGAGAACCGAGTTTACACATACTGAGTGCGCTGGAACGGATTGCCGTTTCGGGCAGTAAAAGCAAAGGGACAGCATTGAGTTCTGCGCTTGAAGCGGCGGGGAAACTGTTGCGGCAACGGGCGCTCGTCATTATTCTTTCCGATTTTAAAGTAGAAAATTTTGAAAAAGAATTGGGGGTTCTGGCGCGCCGCCATGACGTTGCCGCCATCCGTATAACGGCTCCCTATGATGAAGCGCTCCCTTCCGCAGGGATATTGCGCTTTACCGACCCCGAAACGGGGCTTGAGCGGCTCTTACCGACTAATTCGCATCAGTTCCGACAAGATCGTATTCGCCGTATTGCCGAAGATACCCAACGTTGGGAAAACGCCTGTATACGCTGCGGGGCATATCCGCTCGTGCTGCCTCACGACGGCAATACGGTAAAGCTTTTGAACCAATTCTTTTTGACCGGCAAATATGGCGCTCAGCCCTTTAGCCGATATCGAACTCAGACGGACACGGCATTATGAACGGTGTACTCATCCCCCATCGCATCTTTGTCGGCGATACAGCCCAGTTCCTTTTTCCGCTGTCTGAAAAAGAATACGAATCGTTCATCGGCAGCGGCATTACTGTTGACTCGCCTATTTCCCTCAAAACTAATACACAAAACGATGTGATGACCATCAGTGAACTCAAGGTTGTGAAACAGGAAACTCGGTATTACCTCGTTATCACTTTCATCCCATGGGAAACCGGCGAAATTGAGTTCCCCGCGCTGACTTTTCTACCATTACATAATAAACTTCCGGCAATCTCCGTTTCTTCCCTTTTAGGAACCGGCGAACGGGTAAGCCTTCAACCGCCGAAGCCGCCGCTGTTGCCGCCGGGAACCGATTTTCTATTGTATGGCGCAGCGATTGTAAGTATCGGATTGCTTGCGGCGTTTGGTGCGAGTGCGTGGCTTTTGATGAGGAAGCTGCGGAAAAAACTAGTTGGAACCGCAAAACAGCGGCTTGCGGCGCTCCGGAAAAAGCTTAAACGGCTCTATAAAGCGGCACGGAAAATTCAAAAACACATTCCATCCTCCGCTACAGCCTCCTGTACAAATCCGATTTCTGCCGATACGGACTCAATAGTCGGCGAAATTCCACAAACCACGAAAAAAGCGATCGAGAGCTGGTATGCAGGTATTGACCGCTGCTTTCGCGAATATATCCGAGCTTTGTATATAGACAATAGCCATACTGCGCTTGCAAAGGATGAAGCGTATTTTTTCAGTGCAACCTATACAGAATTGACGGAAACACTTACGGAACTCTTTGCTTCGAAACGGAACATCGCCGATCTATTTTGTATTTTTTACACGATGCTGGAACGGCAACGCTTTGCGAGTACCCCCACTGATCTTATCCGCAACTATACCGCCGTTTCGCAGGATATGCTTAAACAAGCGCCGCGCATTGCGGAAAAAGCGGAAGCGGAATATGCCACAATCGATTAAATAGTGATTGTCCCCATTACTCAAACAACCGGCTCATGTGGCAGCATCTGCCCAAAGGTGCAAAGCTCGATTACAACGCTTCGACTTCGGCGTGGACAATCCTGTTGCCTGTGGGATGTTTTCCCGCGATAATCCAAAATGTAGGAGATTCTTTGTCGTTTCGAGCTTTGTCAATTTTTGCTACAATGAAGGTATGCTGAAGGTATGCTCTTTTTCGTGATTGCGATAAATACTGTTTTAATAATGACTTGCCTGTTTTTATCGAGTTTCGTGCGCGCACAAGACGCGCTTTCAATGTGCCCAAGGATGGGCGGCGGATGACTCAGCAACAAGTTTTGGAACAAAACTTGCCCTCTACCGATGTACTCAGGATGTACATCGGTAGAGGGCACTCAGAATATACACCAGATGGAAATGGTTCAAATAGTCTCACAGTCTCTTTTCTTCGTCGTATTCAGGCGCGAGAAAGGACAAGCCCTTTCCCGCACCACGCGATGTTCATTCTTT
>CAUVHB010000234.1:0-3419 GCA_963551335.1 uncultured Treponema sp. | reverse complement strand
CCAAAAGTGTACAAGGATGTACACTTTTGGCAAGGCAACGAAGTAGATATATCGTCTATTTGCAAAAGAAAAGGACGGCTTGATCAACAGCATCAAACCGTCCTTATTTCGGGTGTATAAGAAACGGCGTCTGGATGTTGTTACCGCCGTTTAGTGTCCCCTTCTGGTCTTAATATCGGCGGCTGCTTTAAAAGGTTTAGAATTTTTTTACTCTTTTTGAATAACTTTGAACCATTTAATTTTGTTGGATGCCTTTCGGAATGAGCTGTCGGCTTTTGAATATGTCATATACTTGCAGCGCCATCAGGCGAATCCGTGTGTAAATCTTTTCCGCGGCGGCGATAGGCTGCTGTTCACTGTTTTGGCTGGTTCCGTCGTTAAAAAAGAGTACGGCAACCAAATCTTTTGCAAAACCATTCTTGATTTTTTCGTCTATTTTGTTGAGCTGAGCAATTAAGGTTGCCTGTTCTCGAGTGGCGCTTCTGCTGTCTGAATACCTGTTCATATGCGTGCTTTCTGCGCTGTATTTTGCTAACTGGCGGCACAACGCCTCGGCTTTTTCCGCTTGAGCTGCAAGACCGGCGGCGCTCTCGGTCATTGCTTTGACCGAAGCGGCTAACAGCCACTCCCGCGCACCGCAACTGTCCACAAAGGCTTGGGAATACGCATTCTGCACTATTGCTGCAAGCCGTTCATCGATGGCGGTGCGCGGGATGCCGCCGGTCTTATCCGAAAAATCTTCCGCAGTGCAGGCAGGCATTCCGGGTATGAATACCCCGTGCGGCATAAGATTAAAGGTTTTTACTTTCGGATATTTGGCGAGCGTACTTTCAAACCACCACGCATAGAGCAGCATACGGCGGTCGGTCAGCACCGCACCTCCGGCGTAATCTTGATGCAGCGAAGGAAATGCCGAATACAAACTGTTAACGTTCGCCTGCTCTGCGGAGGCAAAGCGGGTTGAGCGGGTATGGGCGGCTTCTTCAAAGGTGCTGCCTGCAAAGTGAGTTTGCTTACCGGGATACGCCAAATCCAACCCCGCCATGATAACGGTCTTGACGCCGATATACCGTGCAAAATCCCACGCAGTTGTTGCAACCGAACCTCCTGCGGCGAGTACACAGTCCATATTGCCGCTCTGTTCTCCGCCTTTACTTTCAAGATAACGGGCAAAGGGTACCGAAGATTCGGAGAGAAACACTGCGCGGTAACGCTGCCGAAGTACGGCGGGAAAAACCGCCGCCTCGCTGATTAAAATAGACTTGTGCGTGTCCAAGCCAGCGGTATGCAGGTAGTTCCAATACTGTGGGTCAAAACTGAGGATAAAATCTGGTGTAATGCCTGCCTGCAGACATGCCCGCAGCGCCGTATCAACCGCAATAATCAAAAAATCTTTGCCGCTTTTTTTAATCAATTCAAGATGAGCGGTTAAGCTCGGCCCGCCGGCAAGTATAACGGCAGCGGCATCAGGAAAAGTATTTTGAAAACAGCCGATTTTTGCCGTTGTACTTAGCATACCGAGGTTTTTGACTGTATTTTTTAACCACAATGTACCGAAGCGTTCAAGTGTTTTCGCGTTGATGCTATTTTTCATGGTGTTACGTTCAAGCAAGGTAAAAAAAGCTTCGTACCAATTTTTATGTGCGTCGGCGAAAACGGGCGCTTTCAACAGTATCTTTCTATTCCATCCTGTTGAGGAGAGAAAAGATGCAGCTTCTTCCGGTTGTGTTCCAATCAGAATACTTAAATGCTTATGCCGGAATAAAGGGGCAAGCGGGCGGGCTGCCAAGCAGTACAAAAAAGTGTTCCTATCCGGTTCGATGAGGACCGCTTCGGCGGCGGGGAACCGTTCGATATACAGCGATGCGAGATAGCCTAAACCGAGACCTGCAAAGATACAGCGATGCTGCACTTCTTCGGTTTGGAAAAATTCGGAATTGAGGATTCGACGAGCTTCTTCTTGAGGGTTATATTTGGAATGTACGAAGCTGCCGTTTACCGCCAGAGTCGGCGTATATTCCATGCCTTTCGCTTTTGCGTGTACTAATCGGTATTCGGGCGGTACGGTTTGTAAACACTGTAATGCTGTTTCCTGCCGATTGAGACCGAGTCTTGCCGCCTGTTCGGGAAAACGGGCGGTAAAGGCGCTACAATTTTGGAGGAAGATTTCGGGGGCTATGGTAAAGGGTATGCCGGTAGAAACTGCGCTGACCAAAGCAGAACCTGCAAAAGCTGAATCTGTACCGGCTGAGCCTACTACACCTGCAAAAGCTGAGTCTGCATTCGCTGAGCCTATTAAAGCAGCGCTGTTATTCAAGGGTGAGTTCAATGATCATTCCTTTTGTAACCGGCGTTCCCGCTGCCGGAGTTTGGGTAGTTACATAGCCGTCTCCGGTTATTTTAACTGTAATATCGGTTCTGCCTAATAAATCGAGGAGCAGCCGCTTAGGGGTACCGATCAAATTGGGCATGGTGTCGCCAACGGTTACGGGTGCTTGTCGGTGTGATTGAATAATGCCGGTATGGCTTATATTCGGAGCATTTGCCCGCCCCATACCGCGATAATCGATAATTGCATTTGCCGCCTCCGATATAGCCGGCGCGGCGACTAAAGAGCCGTAGGTTTCCCCAACGGGGCGAATAACCGCCATATACAGGATAATCTGCGGGTCGTCAACAGGGAAAATGCCGATACAGCTACTGAGGTAATCGGTGGAACTATAACCGCGCCCATCCGCCTGTGCCATCTGCGCAGTACCTGTTTTTACGGCAATGGGTACTCCTTTAATCGATGCTCGAAAACCGGTACCGTCATCGGCGGCGGTCTGCATATAGCCGAGCACTGTCTTTGCTGTTTGTGCCGAAATAACTTGTTCCAGCGATTTCGGTTTATGCCGGTATACCGGCTTTCCCGTTGAATCCAAAATCTCGGAGAGCAAGCTGAGCTTTAGTGTTTTTCCCTTATTTGTCAATGCCGTTGCAGCTTGCACAATTTGCAAGGAGGTAACGCCGATTTCCTGTCCTATTGCAATGGTATGTTTGGTACGGGCTGACCATGACGACACCGGTGCAAAAATTCCTACCGCTTCTCCGGGCAGTTCAAGCCCTGTTTTTTTCCCGAACCCGAATGCCCTCAGCTTTTCGGCAAAAGCCGCGGCATCTGTTTTGTCGGCAATCTGTGCCATCCCATCATTGCAAGAAAATCTGATAATGTCGCGCGGTGTTACCTGACCGTGAACCCGCAAACAGCGGATTATGTTTTGCTCTTTTTTTTCATTTGTCTGGCGCGGTTTGAACACAAATTGTGCATCGCAGGTATACACGTCGGAATCCTTTGTTGTGCAAAGCTCTAAGAAAGAAGCCATCGAAAAAATCTTAAAAACGGATCCCGGCTCATAAATAATATAGGCAGGGCGGTC
>CAUVHB010000233.1:0-3423 GCA_963551335.1 uncultured Treponema sp. | reverse complement strand
CCAGGATCCCATATTAGTCAGACATAATTATTTAATACACGGATATTTTTATTTTCTAGATTGTTTGTGATATAACTATCAACTTCATTTTTGTATCTTTTGAATTCTATTTTTAAGGCAATTTTTTCAGATAGCTGGTTTTTCTCAATCAAAAAACCGAATAAAAGAGAACACATAATCGGCGTTAAAAAAAACAATTGTTTTATTGCTTTTGTTTTTATCGTTTTTGTGATCACAAATAAAATATTTAAAATGATACTTAATATACATAGACCTAAAAGTATAAGAACACCGAGAAAACTAAAACGCCTCACGAAATAAAAAGAGGATAATGATAAAAAGATTATGCTTATATTTGATACGATCACAATTATTCTAAAATATAACGTACTCTTTTCATTTTTCAAAACTAAAAACGGAATATAAATGAGCAACAAAAAAAATAGCATACCCCACATAGGTATCTCCTATCATTATGCGCTATTGCGCACGAGTTGAACACCCTCCAAAGTTGATTCGCAATCTGTTTGAACAGATATGATAAACCACTTGCGTACAGAATAGCGTCACAGGCGCTGATACTTTGTTCAGGTGTTCAATGAAAAGAAATATTGCATTAAAACGGCGGTTTCCTAAAAATGAACTGTCCCCTCCCCTTTTCACCTAAAAATTCATTATGCTTTACAATGAGTTCTCCGCGGCTCAATACGGAATCGATGGCGCACTGTACTTTCATTCCTTCATAGGTGCAGTAATCGCAGGCGCTTTTCAGGTTTTTCTTAGTAAGCACTTCTTCGGCATTGGGGTTGATAACCGTGATGTCAGCATCCGCTCCGGGCAAGAGGCATCCTTTTTGCGGATACATACCGAAGATGCGGGCAGGATTTGCCGCCATTACCTGTACGAAGCGCTCTAACGAAATGCGCTTTTTCTGTACACCCTCGGAAAAGATAACCCGCACCCGCTCTTCGATACCCGGAGCGCCGCCCGGTCCCTTGGTAAAATCGCCCTTGGTGTCCATCTTTTCTTTTAACAGGAAGGGGCAGTGGTCGGTTGCAACGACTTGGATATCGCCGTTTGCAAGCCCAATCCAGAGCGCCTCGCTATCTTGCTTTCTGCGCAAGGGCGGCGCCATAATATATTTTAACCCTTCGATATTTTCAGGGTCATCGGGGCTACCATTATCATTCCCGTATTTTTCTTCCGAAAGTGTGAGATACTGCGTGCAGGTTTCTACAAACAGCCGATTAACGTGCTGCCGCCCCTCTACCACGCTGATAAGCGCCTCACCCGTAGAAAGATGCACAATGTACAACGGCGCATCATCCACCATTTCCGAAAAATGAATCAGGCGGGAAACCGCTTCGGCTTCCGTTTCATTAGGGCGGCTGCGCGCATGGTAGATAGGCAGCATTTTCTTTTCTTTTACAAATTTCGAGCGGAGATAATTGATAAGGGAATCATTTTCCGAGTGCACGGTCAAAATCCCGCCTGCTTCTTTCACGGTTTGCAGCAAGCGGTAAAAGCCCGTATCGTCAATTTTAAATCCGTAAGTCGTATAGGCCTTAAAGCTCGTAATACCTTCATTTTTTATGATGCCGGATAATTCCTGCAAAATTGCGTCATCGACATGCTGAATAACACCATGAAAGCTGTAGTCGATAACCGCCTTTTTTGCAAGCTCATGGTATCGGTCAATGGAATAATGCAGGTTACATCCGGCGGGGCCGAACGCAATATGATCGATAATAGAGGTCGTACCGCCGCAGGCTGCTGCAACAGTACCGGTATAAAAGTCATCGACGGCGCGGTACTGCGGGGACTGCTGTAACTCAAGATGCGTATGCGCATCAATCAAGCCCGGCATGACATAACAGCCGGGGACTTCATACACGGTGTCAAAATCAACCGGATTAAAATGCCCAATTCCAGTTATCTTGCTGCCGGTTATCGCAATGTCCGCCTTAAATGTATCGTTTTCGGTTACGAGTATACCGCCCGTTATCAATGTCTTTTTCATACATCAAATCTCCTTATCTATCGGGTAGCTTTCTAAAAACTCAGGTATAGATTTTTAGAGTTACCTCTATACAACTTTTCATATACAAAAAATGCCGATCAGACGTATGATAACCCAATCAGCATTTTTGTATTTAATAGACCTATTCGATAACTTTCGTTTTCGAATAGGTTTAATGGTTAATCGTCTTCTACCATGATGCGCAAAATGACCTTATCGGTTTCGCGCATACCGTCGGCAGCAACGGAGCCAACACCGGCGATGGTCTTTTCTATGTCGCCTTTTACGATACCTTCACCCGCTTGGAACACCCTATTTTGCATTGCAAGATAGTGGGCATTCAGCGCTGCATCAACCGATGAGGCAATCTTGGAAGCGCACGAGGGCTTGGCGCCGTCGCAGACAATTCCTGACACAACCGCAAGGGTGTTAGTAATCGTCTCGCATACCTGCTCATAGCTGCCGCCTGAAAGATATGTTACGGCTGCCCCGCTTCCGCACGCAGCGCTCACTGCCCCGCAATAGGCGGAAAGCCGACCGATGCGCGTCTTTTGATGAATCGCAATCAAGTTACTGACCAATAATCCGCGCAACAACCGGTCGTGCGGGAGCTTTTTTTCTTCCGCAAACACGATAACCGGTAACGAAGCCGTCAAGCCCTGATTACCGCTGCCTGAATTGGTAACAACCGGCAAGGTACAGCCGCTCATACGAGCATCGGAACCGGCGGCGGCGGCGGCCTGCGCACGAATTTTTACGGTAACCGCCCGCTCAGCCTCAGCAGCTTTCAGGAGATTCGCGCCCGCGTTAATGCCGTAGCGGTGTTCCAATCCCTCCTGCGCGATACGGGTATTATACTCAATCTGCCGCTCCAATATCGGGCGGACGCGGTTAAGGTCTATCGTATCGGCAAACGCAAGGATCTTTTTTACCGACAATCCTGACCGATCAGTCAGCGCGGCATTTGCACTAGCGGGATCAAACGGAACGGACATCACTTCTTTTCCGTTTTTGGTTGTACGCACGATATTTGTATGCTGATGAATAATTTCAACTGACGCACTGTCGGCGCCTGCAAAAACTTCTACAATAAAGTGCAACGAAGCGACTGTATCCAACAGGGAAACCTTACAGGGAACTTGTTCCAAAAATTCCTTTGTACGGATAATATCCGCTTCGGTTATGTCGGCAAGAACCTCAAGCCCCTTATCGGGATTGCCGCCGATAATGCCGATTGCCGCCGCCGCCGGAATTCCCTTCATATTTCCCGAATTGGGAACGGTAACGCTCTTTACGTTCTTAATAATGTTACCGCTGCTTTTGATGCACACACGGTCGGGAATTTTACCAAGCAACGCGCGGGCATGAGCGCCTGCGTATGCTATGGCAATCGGTTCGGTACA
>CAUVHB010000232.1:0-3439 GCA_963551335.1 uncultured Treponema sp. | reverse complement strand
AACTGTTGCATTGATGCGCGGAACGCGCATACGTCAATCAGCGATGTTTGCCGAAAGGCAAACTCGCAGTGTTTTTCAGCCGCGCTATTTCAGTGGCTGAAAATAAACGTTCCTAAAAATTCGGCAACCGCAGGGGATGTCTCAAAAGTTGGTTACTTTTTCGACATCCCCGCGAGTTTAAAATTAAGTCTTTATACAGTAATGACTTAATTTTAAACATCGCATCTAAATCTAAGGAAACTGTCCAAAAACTTCAGTTTTTGGACAGCCCCGAGGATTGGCGAATTGCGCCGTTTCGGTTGGTATTGGATACAACGCATCACACGCCTCTCAATGCGGAAGGTTGAATGCCTTGGTTTTGCATCGAACTTTGCCTCGTCGCATTATCCCATACGGTTGGTCTAAAAAAATTTATTGCCGTTTTTCCGTTTTGTTCGTAAATTTATTGTATGAACATAGATAAATACACCGTTAAAGCACGTGAGGCATTGCAAGATGCGGCCTCGCTTGCTGAACAGGACAATCACAGTCAGGTTGAGCCGGTTCATCTCTTATATAAACTCTTGGATCAAGAAGAGGGGATTGTACCGCCGCTCATTGAGAAAATCGGCGCGTCATCAGATCAAATTCTTGATGCGCTCGATGCTATTTTGGATAAAAAGCCGCGGGTAACCGGCGACTCTGCACAAGTATATATGTCGCCTGTTTTAACCAAGCTCTGCGCTCAGGCGGAAAAGATCGCCGCTTCGCTCAAGGACGAGTATGTTTCCACGGAGCACATTCTTCTTGCGCTTACTAAAAGCGATGACGAGGTTGGCGAACTGCTCCGCTCACATGGTATTACCTACGATGCAGCGCTGAGAGCCTTAAAGGACGTGCGGGGAAATCAGCGGGTTACGAGCGAAGACCCCGAAGCAACGTTCAATAGTCTGGAAAAATACTGCCGCGACTTAACCGAACTTGCACGGGAAGAAAAAATCGATCCGGTTATCGGACGCGATGAAGAAATCCGGCGGGTAATGCAGGTACTATCACGCCGCACTAAAAACAACCCCGTATTGATCGGTGAGCCGGGTGTCGGTAAAACCGCTATTGTCGAAGGGCTTGCGCGACGGATTGTCTCTGGAGATGTGCCGGACAGCCTGCGCGGAAAAAAGCTCTTATCGCTAGACCTCGGCGCCTTGGTTGCCGGAGCGAAGTTCCGCGGCGAATTTGAAGAGCGGCTCAAGGCGGTTATCTCCGAAGTGCAAAAAGCCGAGGGGGGCATCATCCTCTTTATTGATGAGCTGCATACCCTTGTCGGCGCCGGTGCGAGCGAAGGGGCGATGGACGCTTCCAACTTGTTAAAACCGGCTTTGGCGCGCGGTGAGCTGCGGGCGATCGGCGCTACCACCTTGGATGAGTACCGCAAGTATATCGAAAAGGACAGCGCCCTTGAGCGCCGTTTCCAGCAGGTATACTGTCCCGAACCGAATGTAGAGGACACGATTGCCATTCTGCGCGGCTTGCAGGAAAAATACGAGGTACACCACGGTGTGCGCATTAAGGATGAGGCGCTCATCGCAGCGGCGGTACTTTCCAACCGCTATATCACCAACCGCTTTTTGCCGGATAAGGCAATCGACCTAGTGGATGAGGCAGCCAGTAGGCTTAAAATGGAAATTGAAAGCCAACCGGTTGAGCTTGATCAAGTGGAGCGCAAAATCCTCCAGATGAACATTGAGAAAGTGTCGCTTTCAAAAGAAACGGACGCCGCTTCAAAAGAGCGGTTGGAAAAGCTGGAGCAGGAGCTGTCCGACTTAACCGAAAAGCGGAATGTGATGCAGGCGCAGTGGCAAAACGAAAAGACCCGCATCAACGAATCCCGGAAATATAAGGAAGAGCTTGAGCAGCTGCGCCGCGAAGAAACGCAGTTTACACGCGACGGCAATTTGAATAAGGCTGCCGAGCTCAAATACGGACGCATACCGGAACTGGAAAAAAAGATTGCTGCGGTTACTGCGGAGCTTGCAAAAAAAGCGGGCAGCAGTGGGCAGCTTCTCCGCGAAGAGGTTTCCGAAGAGGATATCGCGAAGATTGTTTCGATGTGGACGGGGATTCCCGTAGCAAAGATGCTCGCGAGCGAGCAGCAGAAGTATCTTGACCTTGAAGCAGTATTGCAGAAACGGGTTGTCGGACAAAATCAGGCAGTACAGGCAGTTGCGGATGCCATCAGACGAAACCGCGCAGGACTTTCCGACCCCAACCGCCCGCTCGGCAGCTTCCTCTGTATTGGGCCTACCGGTGTGGGTAAAACCGAACTGGCGCGCACCCTTGCGGACTTTCTCTTTAACGATGACCGGGCGCTTACCCGTATCGATATGAGCGAATACATGGAAAAGCATTCGGTGAGCCGCTTAATCGGAGCGCCGCCCGGCTACGTGGGCTATGACGAAGGCGGACAGCTGACCGAAGCAGTGCGCCGCCGTCCGTACAGCGTGGTGCTCTTTGACGAAATTGAAAAAGCGCATCCCGATGTGTTCAATGTCTTTTTGCAGATACTGGATGACGGGCGGCTGACGGACGGACAAGGCAGGGTAATCGACTTCCGCAACACGATTATCATTATGACAAGCAACCTCGGCTCCGATCTGATTTTGTCGGCGGATACCCCGGAAGAGATGACTGCGCAGATTAAAGACCTGCTCAAGCAGCATTTCCGCCCCGAGTTTTTGAACCGTATCGATGAGCTTTTAACTTTCGGACGGCTCGGCAAAGAACAAATCCGCAAGATTGTCGATATTCAGCTACAGGCTGTTTCCGCACGGCTTGAAGCGCGCCGTCTGCATTTGATTGTAACGGATGCTGCGAAGGACTTCCTCGCAGAGATCGGCTACGATCCCTTGTACGGTGCGCGCCCCTTAAAACGGGCTATCCAAACTGAACTTGAAAACAAACTCGCCAAAGAGCTGCTTTCGGGCGCTTTCGTCGGCAAGACCGATATTACGGTAGATGCCGGAAAAGGCGGCTTGACGTTTAAAGCATAAGGCGCGTGTGAAAAACAACCGGAGACGTGCTTTTTGCACGTTGAGGATTGTTTTCAGCAGCGGCAGGGATGCCATCGTTCAGAAATGTCCGTCCGTGGACATTTCTGAACTTCGAATTTTTCATAAATGAAAAATTCGTTACTGTTTGGAACCACTGACATCCTGTCAGAGAAACGATGTTTCAGCATCGCTGAAACGCGCTGCCAAAAGTGTACAAGGATGTACACTTTTGGCAATGCAACGCCGTAGACGGTTTGCATATTTTCAAAAGACCTTGCATTTTTCGATATTTGCCCCTATACTTATAATTATGCTGAATCAGTGTATGCTATTACCACAGTATAAAAATTCTCCCCCAAAAGCGCAAACCACAGCTTTTAAAAATAGCCTTTTGAAAATAGGCGGAGTAGATG
>CAUVHB010000231.1:0-3453 GCA_963551335.1 uncultured Treponema sp. | reverse complement strand
CTTATATTTCATACTCAGGGTTTTGCCCGCTTGAGCTTTAGCTCCCTTACCTTCTTTTACAATTGTATAGAAGATACCGCTCTCATTCTTAATAGCATTGGGGAATTTTTGCTTTATTAAAGCCTCATATTTTTCCCGCTTCAGAGCGGCACGCTGTTTTGCCTGCTCTATTGCCTTTGCAAGATAGGTATTAAAATCTTTCTGTGTTGCAGTAAATTTTTGAGCGTCGACCCCCTTGCGGATAATTGACACGGAGTTCATCAGATCGCCCTGCACAATCTTATTGACGACATCTTGACCTTTTACAACGCGACCGAAAACTGTATGCTTTCCGTCAAGCCACGGTGTCGGTACATGGGTAATAAAAAACTGCGACCCGTTTGTCCCCGGACCTGCATTTGCCATCGAAAGGACACCGGCGCTGCTATGCTTGAGGTTATCGACAAACTCATCGGGGAAGCGGTAACCCGGTCCGCCGGTACCCTTACCGTCAGGATCGCCGCCTTGAATCATAAAATTTGCAATAACGCGGTGAAAGGTTAAACCGTCATAAAAAGGTTTTCCCTTTGCAGCATCCAATGTTCCTTCTGCCAATCCGACAAAGTTACATACTGTCATGGGTGTTTCTTTATAGAATAATTCCAAAACAATATCACCCTTGTTCGTATCGATAACGGCATATACGCCGTCTTTTTGTAATTCAGCGCTTATCGCATTCATTTTTTTCCCTTTTTCAGAATTTCCCGTTAAAATAATTGCAGCAGCAGTCGCCGTCGCAATAATCAAAAAAGTAATCGGTAAAACCAATACCGCAATTTTATTCAACCGCATAGTTCCTCCATCACGGCATTGCACTATTCTCGTACTGCGCAATGAACCATCCGTACACAGCTTCTCCCCGCGTTCTAAACGAATTTTGTACCCGCTCTCTAAAAACGGAAGGGGCGGTAAAATCCGCACGCGTCAGCATATGTATCAACAGATACTCTCCCAGATCGGTTACCGCAATCGAAGTCTCTAAATTTTCAGGTTCCATTGCTTTAAATATCGAGTACTTTAATACGCCGACATTTGTAGACATAAAACCTGCAGAATCTGCATCGGTACAGAATCGGTAGCGGTAGATATTTCTACCGAAAGTTAAATCTTTTTGCAGTACATAAACTGAAAAATCCGCTGCCGGATTATCAATAGGATCATCAACTCTGCCTTGCGTTTTAGGATCGTCAATAACATACGACGTTTCGTAGAGCGTCCGCATCTTCTTGCGGCTGCTTGAATAATATTGCAGTCCTTCTAACTTTGAAACGGAGCGGAGAACGCGGGAGATTTTATCCGTATCTTTTACGCTGTCTTGCGTCTTTTTATGCAAATACAGCGCCTCTATCAAAAACGTAGGATTGCCCTTATTCCAGTTTTCCACAAATGTCTGCGGCACGGCAAAAGGCGGCGCGAGCTGGGGCGCAGCATTTTCTTTATTATACACCGAGCGGAAAAGATGCCCTTGTTTAAGCAATTCTATCCGCTGCTCGGCAGATAAAAACGAATCAAGCGCCGAAATCACCGAATCGGGAGCATTGCCGATATCCTGCGCAAAAAGCAAACCAGCTGTCAAAAGAACAAGGAGAACAAGACAACGCTTCATTCGCTACAGCCCCTTATACAGCACGCGCACTTGCTTGTATAAACCTTCGCCTTCACTCTTTGTGTCAACATCCCGAATATCGGCAAGCGTACTGTGGATAAGCCTGCGCTCATAGGGATTCATCGGCTCAAGCAAGACCGAAGTCTTTGTTGTTACAACTTGATCGGCGGTGGTATAGGCAAGCCGTACCAGCGATTCTTCACGGCGAAGCCGATAATTTTCACAATCGAGCATAATCCGCTCGGAAATACCGATTTTACCGGCATACACATTTGCAATCAGCTGCAATGCATCGAGATTTTTGCCTTTTTTCCCGATTAAAATCGCGGAATCTTCGGACGAAAGCCTCACCAGCAACTTATGTTCTTCGCGCGAAAGAATTTCCGCATTTACGGCATACCCCATCGTATGAATAAGCTCGCCGATAAACTTTAATAAATCCGCTTCTTTCTCCGTAGAAACCTCGCGCGAAAGCGCCGGCTGACGAGGAGTAGCGGCAACAGGCTCCTCGGTAGCGGCTTTATCGTCAATATGCACGCGAATTTTGGCGTATCCTTTCTTAAAAAGCGAGTTTTTTTGAATTTCAACGATTTCCACATCAAACTGATCGGATTCTACCCCGAGTTCGGCGATTGCTTTATCTATCGCATCACGTTCGGTTTTCCCTTCAAATTCATAGATCATTTCCGAACCTCCTTTTTATTCATCATCCCCTAGATAATGAGCTGCTGCACAAGCATGAGGAAGTTTGTGCATGTCCAGTAGATAAGTAAGCCTGCCGGAGCATTATAGAACATAAAGAAAAAGAAAATCGGCATTCCGTACATCATTATCTGCATGGTGCTGTTTTGCTGTTGATCGCTTGAAGGGGGCTGTGTAATTTTGCTGAAAACTATCTGAGAAATAACATACACAATGGGTAAAATACGTAAATCCGTCCATCCAAGGAAAGGGATGGGACTGGGGAACTGCAAAACGCTGTCGCCGACTGAGAGGTCAGGTATCCAGTTGGGAATAAACATAGCGCCGCGGAATTCAAAATAGTTATTGAACAGCCGGTACATTGCAAAGAGGATAGGCAACTGAATCAACAGCGGCAAACAGCCGGAAAGCGGATTATAGCCGTATTTTTGATAAAACTTCGCTGTTTCTTCCTGTAATTTTTGCGGATTTTTCTTATACTTTTCCTGCAGCGCTTTCAGCTCCGGCTGGTGCTCCTGCATTTTCTGCGTCGCTTCCGAACTTTTCTTGGTAAGCGGGAAGAAAATGAGCTTTATAAAAATGGTTACGAGGATAATCGAAACACCCCAGTTTGGAATAAGTTTATAGAAGAATTGCAGCAACCATTTAAGTAATATCTCTAGCGGACGCCAAATACCGCTGGAAACAGCTACGGTATCAATGCGCAGATTATCATAGTTGTAGTTGTTTTTTGACGGAATATTGTAGGTGCTTAAAATATTTTCGGAACAAGGACCGATGTAGATACGGTATACGTCGGTTACCTTATTACTGGTAATCACAGGCCGCGAAAAAAACAGCTGCCCATCTTGCACCGTATCCGTATTAGGCTGGGCGGCAGAATACAGTATCTGCTGCGCAGGGGTGGAAGGAATCACAATGAGGCTGAAGTATTTTCCTGAAATCCCCGCCCACGGAACGGAGTCCGTAATCAATTTAGTCTGATTTGAGCTTAATGCAGTTTCTTTTTTCTTTCCGCCGATATACGCAAAAAACTTTCGATACTCATATCGGTCGGCTTTGGCATTCCAGTCAGGTCCAATTTGCGGTATCGTTCTCAACGTATA
>CAUVHB010000230.1:0-3486 GCA_963551335.1 uncultured Treponema sp. | reverse complement strand
TTATACACCAACTTGATAGGACAATGGTCAGAGCCCAATACATCGGCTTTAATCGATGATTCGCAGATATACGGCAAAAAGGCATTGTCTACACAGTGATAGTCTATTCTCCACCCGATATTTTTCTCGCGGGCATGAAAACGGTAGCTCCACCACGTATACTGATGGGGTTCCGCGCAAAAATGCCGAAAGGTATCGGTATATCCTGTGTGCGTAAAGGTATCCATCCAAGCTCGCTCTTCAGGCAGATAGCCGGGATTTTGCTCATTTGCCTTAGGATTGGCAAGGTCTATCGGAGTGTGTGCAATATTGTAGTCTCCGCAGAGTACGATATGTCTGCCTTCTTTTTGCAGCGCATTACAAAACTCAAGCATCGCTGCGCAAAAATCGAGCTTATAGCCGAGCCGCGCTCCGCCTTCTTGAGAGTTTGGAAAATATGCAGAAATAACTGATACCGTTTCAAAATCAGCAACGAGCGCTCGCCCTTCATCATCAAAAGCCGGTATATTCATCGTGCGGATATTGAGCGGCTCCTTTTTGCAGAAGATTGCAGTTCCAGAATAGCCGGGTTTTTTCGCAGCCTGCCAATATGTTTTATAGGTTCCCTCTTTCCAAACAGGATTGATCAGTTCCGAAGTCAGCTGTTCTTTACGAGCCTTTGTTTCCTGCAAACACAGCACATCAGGGCTTTCAGCATACAGCCATTCCAAAAAACCTTTTTTTTGGGCAGCTCGAATACCGTTTACATTCCATGAAATAATCGAAGTCATAATCGGTATATGCCATAAAATCGTAAAAAATGCAATGCCGCCTCTCAGGGATTCTCAACGAAAACCGCACCAGCTGAATCAGATACGATGAATCGGATAAATAGAAAAAACGCAGAACAATGAAGCGACATCATTTTCAGCATAAAGAGAATGAGTTAAACTGCCGATATAAGCGTAAGAGGGCATCGTAGAATGCAATGCCGTTAAGGAAGAGGAATATGTCAGCAAAGAAAATAGTCTTACTAGTAGCAACAGCCGTTTTATTCGGAGCATGGTGTTTTGCCGCCGAAGCGGATGATGAAAGCAACTCCTTTGATGCGGATGTTGCAATCCGATTTTATGACCGCCGTGTGTATTATCCCGGAAACGACGGGACGGAGCCTATTTTCGTAAAGGTTTCCATCACCAATAAAGGGAGCAAGCCATTGCGCTTTAAACTGGCAAACGATCGTATGTTCAGCCTTGATTTTTCGGTATTGAATACGAAGAACAAAAGCCTTGCTCACACGGAACCGTGGATTCGGAAACGGAATACCAATCAGCAAATTTACTTTCGTGAAATTACGATAGAGACAGGAGAAACCTATGCCTTTGTCGAAAACGTGAAGGATTATATTACGATTGAAGGGCCGGGGGCGTATATGCTTTCCGCTGATTTCTATCCGGAATTAAAACGGTTAAGCGATTCATCCGAAACGCACGTTTCTTCCAATAGACTTGGGCTTGAAATAAAGCCGTCTCCTTCGGCAGCCGCCCTTGGAGCAGTCCCAATCGCCTCAGTATCACGGGAAGTGTTACAGCCTCAACCGATTTCTCCCGACAAGGTTATCAGTTATATGCTGACCGCCCGTCAAAAATCGCAATGGGATCAATTTTTCTTATACCTTGATATTGAGCGGATGATTGCCCGCGATCCAATACGGAGCCGCAGATACAAGGCGGAAGCCGAGGCGGGGCGTCTCAGTATGATTGATACCTATAAACACGATCTAATGCAATCGCGTACCGATAAAGATATCGCAATGATTCCAGTAGAGTTTACCATCGAGCGAACAACCTATAGCGCAACCGAGGCGGAGGTTACCGTTATCGAATGGTTCGATTACACCAGTTTCCGCGAAAAGAAGCGCTTTACCTATAATCTTGCGTCCCGCGATGACATTTGGACGGTTTACGATTACAGCGTAGATAACCTCGGAACCGAGTAACCTAAAGGCATCTGCCGCTCCTTCTGTACATTTTGACTCCTTTTTGAGTTTGAGCGAAATTTTATACTTATAAAATTTCGCTCAGTTTTTTTCAGCAAACGGGTAATCCCATCAGACAGAGTAAAGCATGGTCGCAAAATAAGTAGGTCGGGCGAGCATTTGAGACATAAGGCGGCGGAACTGAGTAAAAACTCGAAGTTCTCAGAAGTGTACACGAGTGTACACTTCTGAACGATGGTATCCTGTTTCGGTGATGAAAGTTATTACACTATAAAGACTTAAACAAAAACTCGTTATCAGCTTTGCTGATGAGGCATCTTCTAAAAATCTAACCTTGAGCTTTTACAAGATGCTCTAAAGTATCTGATCGGCGCATGGATTGCCTGCCAAGAAATAGGCGCTTGTTAAAAGGCAATCTCAATTATAAACTCTATTATCAAATCTGTAAAATCTGTAATCAGCAACGAGGCGTAATGCATAGTTATTCCTGCTTTTTTTCCAGCGACTTTAAAGCATTGAGCGCCGCTTTGGAATCCTGTTGCGCAACGGCAATCAATTCGATGATATGCGGGTATTTTGCCAAGAAGTCTCCCCATTTTGTCAGCCGATCTATCTGAAATTGCTCCGAAGCTGCATATTGGGCTTCTTTTGCCGCTGTTTCCGCCAAGAGCATTCCACGCTGTTGTTCATACGTGTTATATGCCTGTTCCGCAATCTTATAGGTATGAATATCGGGAATGGCGAGTTTTGTTAACGTAACGGCCTCGGCAAAAAAATCTTCATTGGTTGTTTTAGTCAGCTCATCCTTGAATTTGCCGGAAAGCGCATGATAGTCAGTTTTTATTTGCTGATATTCGGAGGGATTATTGGTTAGTTCCGCAACAGAGCGGTACATAATTGTCTGCAATGCTGCGCGTATATGCGAATCGATATAGGATTCAAGAGCTTCTTGCGTCTGGATTGTGTTTTTTTCTACTATGGTAACCAGCTTTTCCGGTTTGAGTGTAACGAGGGCATCGATACCGACAGCCCATGAAAAATCCTCTTTGGTATTTAAAATTTTAGCATACTGATCCGCTGACGGGAGCGAGCCATCTGCGTCATAATGTACTTTCCGCGGCGTAAGGTCAAACACCAGTATTTGCGCATTTGTAGGAACAATCCGCTCCCATCGCCATGTAAAGTGTCCGGGCATAATCGCTTGGGGGTGATAGCCGCCGGACTTTGACAGCATAACACCGTATTTTCCCGCCGGAACGGAGAATTGAGTCCATCCGAAAAAGAACACCGCTGCCGCACACGCGAGCGCAATCAGCGTAACAATAACCAATTTACGAAGTGCTTTCATATCCATCCTCTGTTCTGGGTAAACGTATCTACGAGAGTAACTCGACCTGTTCTGAAACGGAACTTTCCGAACAGATTTATTGTATGCGCTGTAGTTTAGTCTTTTTACCGATACCTGTCTATGCTTTTATATGCTGATAATTATGGAGGGAAGAGACTTG
>CAUVHB010000229.1:0-3494 GCA_963551335.1 uncultured Treponema sp. | reverse complement strand
ACCGGAGCCGCCTAAATCTTTATCCGACCTTTAAAGCTGCGCATCAGTGTCAGTTTATCGGTGTACTCCAAGTCGCCGCCAACCGGCAGTCCCGATGCAAGGCGCGTAACCTCAACGGGAAGATCGCGCAGCACCTTTTGGATATAGAGGGCGGTGGTATCCCCTTCTATTGTCGGATTGGTTGCAATGATTACTTCTTTTACCGCCGTGCCGCTGCCGATCCGCTTAATCAGGCTTGCGATGCCGAGCTGTTCTGGGCCAACGCCCTCAAGCGGAGCGATAACGCCGCCGAGTACGTGAAAAAGACCGCGGTACTCTCCCATACTCATCAGCGTATAGACATCCTGCGGCTGCTCCACAACACAAATACAGGAACCGTCTCGTCCGGGATCACTACAAACGGCGCATACGTCCTGATCGGTAAACGCGCCGCATATTGGGCATGGTTTAATGCTGTCGTGCAGCCGGTAAAGGCTATCCGCAAGTCGGTGGGCATACGGAGGCTCCTGCTTGAGGATATGATAGGCGAGCCGCGCGGCGCTCTTTTTTCCAATACCCGGAAGTCGGCACAAATTATCGATAAGGTCTTCCAGTGCGTTCATTATGACGGCATTCCCCCCACCAGCGCGGCGAGCGGTCCCATTTTTTCCTTTAACGTATCCTTAATTTTTTCTATTGCATCGGTATGAGCCGATCGGATGAGGTCTTGCAGCATCGGAATATCGCGGTTATCGACAGCGATGGGATCTAATTCTACTTTGACCATATCGAAGGTGCCGCTCAGCGTTACCTTCACTAAACCGCCACCCGAAACGCCCTGCACGCGGAGCGCCGCCAGCTCTTCTTGCATTTTTCCAAAATGAGTCTGCAAGTCTTTTGCGTTTTTCATCAATTCAAATGGATTGAGATTCATTCTTCTTCCTCCGGTTCTTCTACAACCGCTTTTTTTTGTATGTCAACAATACTGCCCTTTATATTGCGGAGTACCATTTCTACCCGCGCGGGGACGGATACTTTTTGTACCGCCGCTTCTTGCGCGAGTATTATCTGTATTTTCAATTCTTTGCCGTAGAGTTCGGCTGTCTTGCGGGTGAGGATATTTTTTTCCCGCTGCAGCTGCTGCACTTCAAAAGGCGTATGCACGGCCATATACAGTACGCCGTCTCGCTCACTCCAGTTGAGCGTTTTAGCAACCGCTGCAGACAGCATTGTATGTTCTATCAACAGATGTTGAACGAGCGCATCTTTAAGCTCGGCGGTGTTTTGTATGCGCTGCGGCGAAGGATTTTCCGCTGAAGGCTGATAGTCCGCTGCAGGACGTTGTGCATTCTGTTGCTGCGGCATCGCCTGTTGCAGCGACTTATTTTGCTGTTGCGCTACCGAAGATTGGTATCCGGTGGCCGGTGACTGAATCTGAGGCGCATTGTGCTGTCGAGGCGCCGCTCCAGCTGGCGGGTGTTGAGTAAAGCCTATTGGTGCAGTGGCCGCTGTTCCAGCCGATGCGGTATTGCCGTAAGCGCCGGCAGCCCTCAGCGAAGAGAAGCCGCCGGTCTTAAAAAAGGGGAGTCAGCCCCGCCTTTTTGCGGCGCCCCGCTATCGGAGGTGCCCGCAAGCCGCGCTCTGTTTATCGGTTGAGCCGCTGCGCCCCCCCCCGTAAGCAGCGCTTGAGCCGCATCGAAAGCCTCTTTCAGTTCCTTTGGAGAAACATAGTCTGAAAGCCATGCAAGGCGGGAAACCGTCAATTCAAGTTCATACCGCGGATTAAGCGAAAAACGCAAGTCTCTAAAAAGCTGCAAAAAAAGATACAACGCGCGCTCAAGCCGCTGCGCATCCCAGCCCGCTACTATCTCTTGCGGGAACCGCTCCGCCCGCTGCCCGATCAACGCTTCTTTTGTAATACCTTGCTGTATTAATAGAAGACTACGAAGATAGTTGGTGCAGTCTACCGTAAATTGCTCGGTGGAAACGCCGTTCTGCAAAATAGCATCGAGGGTGAGCAGCGCAGCGGCGGCATCTTTTTTAACGCACGCAGTCAGTAGCGCAGCGATAGAATCGGTACCGGTTAAACCGAGCGTGCTCTGTATTTTTTCAAAGGTGATATGACCGTCCGAAAAGGCAGCAACTTGATCGAACAAGGTGTAACAATCGCGCACGCTCCCAGTAGCCTCACGCGCAATCCAATACAGCGCTTCGTCGTCCGCCTCAATATGCAGCTCCGCCGCCGCCGCCGCCAAAGCCTGTTTCAGCACTTCGACATCAACTAACTTAAAATTGAAATGCTGGCAGCGACTTTTGATAGTCGCCGGCACCTTATGCAGCTCAGTCGTCGCAAAAATAAAAATAACATACGGAGGCGGCTCCTCAATCGTTTTCAGCAATGCATTAAAAGCGCTCGTTGAAAGCATGTGGACTTCGTCGATAATGTATATCTTATACCGACTCGTATTCGGCGGAAAGAGGATTTCGTCCTTGATTTGCCGCATATCGTTAACGCTCGTATTCGACGCGCCGTCTATCTCGATAACGTCTATGCTTGAACCCGCCGTAATTTCGCGGCAGGAGGTACAAACTCCGCAAGGAGTAGCAACCGTTCCCGTTTCACAGTTGAGCGCTTTTGCTAAAATACGCGCCGAACTGGTTTTACCGCATCCGCGCGGCCCCGAAAAAAGATACGCATGGGCTATTTTTCCCGTTTCGATGGATTTTTGCAGCGTTGCCGCAACAAACTCCTGCCCTAATAAATCTTCAAATCGCTGAGGCCTACGCCGTGTCGCAGTTACTTGGTACTCCATCCGCGTATAATATCATAAATTGAGCTTTGGATAAAGTATTTACTCACGTAAAAATCTAACAGAAAGCCTTTACATCACACTGCAAGAGTCCTTGTCTAACACGTCATACACTGATATAGTACACTATGCACACAGAAAAAATTATTATCCTTGATTTTGGTGGGCAGTATAGCCAGCTCATTGCCCGCCGTGTCCGCGAATGCGGAGTATATTGTGAAGTGCTTCCCTTCGATGCGGAACTTACGCGTATACAAAGTATTTCTTTAAAGGGAATTATCTTAACCGGTGCGCCCGATTCCGTCTATGCTGAAGACGCGGCTACCTGCAATCCCGAAATATTCACCTTAGGGGTACCGGTGTTGGGTATTTGCTATGGAATGCAGCTGATGACCTATTTGCTCGGCGGAAAAGTGCAGCCGGCAGAAAAAAGCGAATTTGGCAAGGCAAAGCTGTACACCAGCGGAGAAGCGGCAGGTGCGGCGCTCTGGAAGGATTGCCCCGCAGAGTCTATCGTGTGGATGAGCCATAACGACAGCGTATCTGCCCTGCCTAAAGGATTTACCGTTATTGCGAAAACTGATAATTGTCCCATCGCTGCGATGGCGAACCCCGAGCGCAAATGCTACGGCGTCCAATTTCATCCCGAAGTCTTGCACTCCGTATACGGCACGCAAATGCTTAAAAACTTTGTGCGTGGTATTT
>CAUVHB010000228.1:0-3496 GCA_963551335.1 uncultured Treponema sp. | reverse complement strand
AAACTGGTTATTAACGATTTAACCCGTATGGGTATGCATGCCCTGCGTGATTTAGCGGCGCAATATGGTATACCGCATGAAGATATGGTTGCGATGAAAAAGCAGGAAATTATCTTTTTTATCCTGAAAAATCATACAGAAAATGGCGGCATTATTTTTGCTTCGGGGGCTTTGGAAATCCTGCCGGACGGATACGGCTTTTTGCGTTCACCGCAGAATAGTTATTTGTCCGGTTCCGACGATATTTATATTTCGCCGAGCCAGATACGGTTGTTCAACTTGAAAACTGGCGATACCGTATACGGGCAAATTCGTTCACCGAAAGAAGGGGAACGCTTTTTTGCCTTGCTGCGGGTCGAATCAGTAAACTTTGAGGATGTGTCCGTTGCTCAAAGCCGTATCCCCTTCGATAACCTTACCCCGCTGTATCCTCGCCAAAAACTCAATCTGGAAACAACAAGCGAACTGTATTCAACCCGTATTATGGATTTGTTCTGTCCTATCGGAAAGGGGCAGCGCTCTTTGATTGTTGCGCCGCCTCGCACTGGTAAGACGATATTGATGCAGCAAATCGCGAATGCTATCACGCAAAATCATCCTGAAGTGTATCTGATCGTTTTGTTGATTGATGAGCGGCCGGAAGAGGTTACCGACATGGAGAGAACAGTGCATGGCGAGGTTATTTCATCTACTTTCGATGAACAGGCGACGAGACACGTTCAGGTTGCAGAAATGGTACTGGAAAAGGCAAAACGGCTGGTTGAACATAAAAAAGATGTGGTGATTTTGCTTGACTCCATTACACGGCTTGCCCGCGCTTACAACCAGACAGTGCCGACCTCTGGTAAGGTTTTGTCTGGCGGTGTGGACTCGAATGCGCTGCATAAGCCTAAGCGCTTTTTCGGCGCTGCGCGTAATATTGAAGAAGGCGGCAGTTTGACCATTATCGCTACCGCATTGATAGAAACCGGCAGCCGTATGGATGAGGTTATCTTTGAGGAGTTCAAGGGGACAGGTAATATGGAAATCAATTTGGATCGCCGATTATCCGATCGCCGTATATTCCCGGCAATCAATATTAAGAAGTCGGGAACCCGTAAAGAAGAGCTTTTGATTGATGAAGCTGATTTACAGCGGATTTGGCTGCTGCGCAAGGTTATTAACCCGATGGATGACCTTGAAATTATGGACTTACTCCTTGACAAAATGAAGAAAAGTAAGAATAATGAAGTGTTCTTGAAATTGATGAATTCCGGAACCATGCAATAACAGAGTCTCAGACTCGTTGAGGCTGAAGCAGTAATACTCCTTTCGGGGTAGTGTGTAAGAGGTATTATAATGAAAAAAGATATTCATCCTAATTATGTAGAAACAACGATTACGTGCGCATGTGGAAATGTTATTCAGACCCGTTCTACCGAGAAAGATATTAAAGTTGAAATTTGTTCTGCGTGCCACCCTTTCTTTACCGGCAAACAGAAGCTGGTAGACACTGCCGGACGTATCGACCGCTTTAAGAAACGCTATAGCATTAAAGACTAACAGTGCGTTGTTCCGTAGAGAAGAGGGAAATCTAAAAAATCAGTTGAATTTTTAGAAGTTCTCGGATAAAACACTAAAACGGATAGGTTTTAGTGTTTTGTTTTTATATGGAAGAAATGATGGCACAAGTGATTACAAAGCGGTATACAACAGGCGAAGAAATTGTCAATGCAATAACCCATGGTATTGGGGCTTTGCTTTCGATTGCAGGGTTGGCGCTTCTGATTATCCGAGCCGTTCGTTATGCGCCCGAAGAGTATAAAGGACGGTGCATTGTCGGATTTACAATATTCGGTGCTTCGTTAATTGTTCTCTATTTGTTTTCAACGCTATATCACGCCTTACCGCTTGGCACAAAAAAAGTATTCGGGATATTTGATCACTGTTCAATTTATATCCTTATTGCCGGAACCTATACCGCTTATTGTCTTACTGCACTGCGGGGCGCGGTTGGCTGGTCTATCTTCGGCGTTATTTGGGGATTAGCTGTAGTTGGCATTGTACTCTATGCCATATTCGGAAGCAGAGTGCGCGTGTTATCGGTTGTTACCTATATTCCGATGGGATGGCTTATTATCTTTGCCGCAAAGCCGCTGAAAGAACAGCTCCCTTTATTGAGTTTCCGATTTTTGATTTTAGGCGGCATACTCTATACCGTCGGCTGTATTTTTTATGCGATGAAAAAAATAAAATGGATGCACGGTGTATGGCACCTCTTTGTGCTTGCCGGAAGCATTATGCACTTCTTTTCTATTTATTATAGCATATAGTAGAGGTAGTGTAAGAGCGGCTACTTCAGAAATAGTTGAAGCAGTTGCTTTCATGTTAGGCAAAATTTTATACAAAATTTTGCCTCGTTTATACGTGCGGAGAGTGACCATTTGAGCTGCATAGCAACGAAACTTCAGGTCAAACAGCCAAACAGGCTCTGTATTTTGTGAGAATAGGCAAATCGGTGGGAATAAAAAAACAACTTATCCGTTTGCCTTCGCGGTGTTTAATTTTTTGTTCCGCTCAACATATCTTCAATAAATTCCGTTGGACATAATTCTTTGTTTAAAATTTTGTAAAGTCCGGTGCAGAGCGGCAGTTTTAACTCGTATTTTACGGCAATCTTACCGAGGTAAGCGCATGCGACGATACCTTCCGGTAAATAGCCGATCGTTCCGATTCGTGCAATAAGGTCATCGATGCCGCTAAAGGTATCTAAGACTGCTGCGGTGATGATTTCGCGACCGAATTTTCGGTTTCTGCCGTATTTACTGCGGCAGGTTACGTCAAGGTCTCCGATACCAGAAATTGATGTGAAGGTTTCCGGATGTGTTGCCCCCATTGCTCTTCCGATAGTCTGAATTTCGTTTAAGCCTGCCGCCAATAAAAGCGATTCGGTATTGTCGCCGAAAAAGTCCGAGTGTTCGGTGAGCGCATCGAGCATCCCGAATGCAATGGCAATCACGTTTTTGGTTGCTGCGCATACCTGTACGCCGACAATGTCAAGGCTTGAGTATACGAGGAGGCTGCGCGATTTAAGAATTTCGCGGCACCGTATGGAGCTTAAAGGATTTTTTGAGGCGGCAATGAGGCCGGTCAACTTTCCGGCGGCAACTTCTTCACCATGACTTGGGCCTGCAACATAGACGAGGTGATCCCGATAAAAATCAGGGAGTTTTTTTTCAAGCGATTCGATGATTAAGTGCGGCTCACCGTGCGCATCAGGGATAAATCCTTTGGTAAGTACCGCGATGAGTGGATATGCCTGTGTTCCGGTATCGATAGTAAAAGGAGAAATCGTTAAAAGCCGGGTTACGGTATCCATCAAATAGAGGGAAGGACTTGCTAAAAAAAGCATTGCCGCATCCCTGCACACTTCTTGCATATCGGCCGAAGCAGTAACCGTCGGTGGTAAGATATAGTTCGGTAAATATTTTTTATTGATATGCTCGGTATTGATGCT
>CAUVHB010000227.1:0-3509 GCA_963551335.1 uncultured Treponema sp. | reverse complement strand
ACGACAAAGACTTCCCACTTTCTGAAGCGCAATCTCTTTCTGCTGTTGCAAAACATGATTTGCTGTATGAATTTTCAAAATCGGAACTCGGAACAAGCGGCTCGGATATTTATGGGAATACTATTCCGGGCTTACCGGGCAATGATCCTTTTGTGCTTGATTTACGGAATATCACACAAACCAACGACGAATTAAAGGCGAGCTGCAGCGGTATTCTCCTGTCGGCGGAAAGCCCAGAAGGACTCAAGCTGCGCATTATCCCCTATAAAGACGCTACGGTCAAAGCCGTTATCAGCGACGATAAAATGGAAGCATCGCTTATTCTCGAATCGGGAAGAGGCGCCGGAGCGCGCCTTTCACTTTCTCGCTTAAAAAAAGCGCTGGACGAGGTAGGGCTACCCCCCGATCGCTATACCGACAAGATACTGAGAGACGCAATTTACGAAGCGCGGCTTTCCTCCGCACCGGTTGAATTTACCGTCAGCAGAGGCATACCGCCGGTTGCCCCGCATTCGTATCAATTTGATTGGAAGGTAGATTTTGCTCATTCAAACAGTGTCTCGGTAACGCGGGGAGAAACGATTTTAGAAACATTTTTTCAAGAAACCGGCGAAAGAGGCTCCGACGTGTTCGGGAATATCATAGAAATTGAACAGGCGGCGCCGTTAAAACTGCCCCAAACCGATAGTACGATCCGCGTTATTAAACAAGAGAAAAAAATTTCGTTTGTCGCGGCTGTACACGGGGAATTAACCCGAACCGGCGATAAGATCCAAATACTCAATTCCAAGATTATCGACACTGATGTGGATAATGAAACCGGCGATATTATCTTTGCAGGCGATGTCATTATCAATGGAAGCGTAGAGTCTGAACGCAGTGTAAAAGCGGGCGGCTGCTTAACCGTCAACGGAGATGCAGGCGTATCACTGGTGTATACCAAAGAATCGCTGTTAATGAATGGCGGCATACGCGGGGAAAACCGCGGTACGGCGTGGGCAAAGAATACAATAGCGATTCAGTTTGCCGAAACAGCACGGCTCTTTGCCGGCGGTAATATTTATATCAAAGAGTATGGTTTCCGCTGCGCTGTTAAAACAAACGGCGTACTGATTATGGACGGAGAACCGGGGAGCTTTATCGGGGGGAATGCGCATGCCGCTCGCGGTATCAGTGTGCGTAATTTAGGCGACTACAAAACAGTTCGCACAATTATTTCCTTTGGACAAGACTACCTCATAAAAGATAAAATCGAGGTCTACGAAAAACAGACGCAGGAGAATCTATTGGAACTGGCTCGCATAGAGGGAGAGTTGAACGACACGGAAACTCCTGCTGACCGTATCCAAGAACTAAGGGAACAAAAAGTAACCTTGCTTAAATCAAATACGGCTTTAGGTATAAAGATTTTTAAGCTGAAGGAAAATTTTGAATCGCATATTCCCTCGGAGGTAAAGGTAACCGGTACCGTGTATCCCGGCGTTATTTTGGAAAGTCACGGCAGGTACTACGAGGTACGCGAACCGGCTTCTCATGTCATATTCACTTTCGATTCAAAGCAAGGCAGAATAGTCTGTAAGCAAATTGAAGATAAAATCGAGTTTACGGCGGAGTAAGAGGTGTTTTTATGATTTGTGCTATTCAATATCCGTCGTGGATAAAACCGGAGATCATTCCGGGCTTCCCCTTTTTACGATGGTATGGGCTTATGTACCTCGTTGCCTTTGCGATCGCTTTCGTACTGTTTCGGGTACAGGTTGAAAAAGGCGAATTACAACGGTATGCAAAAAGCGAAAAACCTATTACTAATGAAGATATTATTGATTTTTTTACATGGTCGATCTTAGGGCTAATGCTTGGCGCCCGTATTTTTGCTACACTGGTGTATGAACCGACATGGATGTATTGGCAAAAGCCTTGGCTCATTTTTTGGCCCTTTTCTGAATCGCACCAATGGACAGGCTTACAGGGGATGTCATACCACGGCGGTTTTATCGGGTGCTTTTTAGGAGCCCTCTTGTGGACAAAGCGGCATAAGCAGGACTTTTTTGCATGGGCGGATACCGCAGCTGCGGGAATACCACTCGGCTACACATTCGGAAGGCTCGGAAACTTTTTCAACGGTGAACTCTACGGGCGCATCACCACAAGCCCCATCGGTATGATCTTTCCATCAGTGCCACTGCACGACTGCTTTCCGGTAAAAGAGTCGTGGGTACGGGAATTTGCGGCAAAAGCAGGAGTTGCCATACAGGACGGGGCGCAGTATGTCAACCTGCCACGCCATCCGAGTCAGCTGTACGAAGCGCTTTTTGAAGGCGTTCTCCTCTGGATTGCGGTATGGCTGGTGCGCAATAAAAAACCGTTTAACGGTTTTTTATTTTGTTTCTACACTATCGGCTATGGCGTTGTTCGGTTTTTTATCGAATACTTCCGTCAGCCTGATTATGAACTCGGCTTTAGAATTGCAGCCGCTGCGGATGACGCAAATATTTATCTGTTTAACTCTTTCAAAAATATTTCTACTGGTCAGATACTGTGCTTTGCGATGATTACAGGAGGTCTTATCGGTATCGGACTTTTAGCTCAATATAATCGGAAGCGTAATAATGGATAAACGATTGTATTCTCCCGAAAACCAAAACGGTGTCGTTACTTTCTCTCTCCTCTCCCCCGGAACACGGCTTGGATATGCGGTGATGCTTCTCTGTATCACTGCGGCATCCGTCCTTGTGTATAGTGAACGCCATCAACTTCCGATTTTAGGGATTATCCTCGGCTGTTTTTCGTTGTTTGTGCTATGCTATATAGACCGATGGCGTTTTAACTGTACGGAACGGACAGTAGAGTATCGAGTCGGGCTCATTTTTTTTATGTTGCGCACACAGTACCTTTTTTCCGATATTGAGAGGACCGAAACGGAGCGCTTTACCAAAGGGTTTCTAAAAACGCCGGTCATCAAATGCCTCCTCTGCTTACGCTCCGGAGAAAAAAAAACAGTCGCCATTTTTCCAGCACGAAATAAAGCGCTCGAACAGCAGTGGGAAACACTCACGTTACAGTTTCGATAAACCGTAGCGAAAGTAATGGAGAACATCAATCTACAATAAATGGGAGTATATATGCGCTGTCCATATTGCGGAAGTGTTGATGACAAAGTGGTAGAGTCCCGAACGCTCGGGCAAGGCGATTGTATCAGGCGGAGACGGGAATGCCTCAGCTGCGGGTACCGCTTTACCAGCTATGAGCGAATCGAAGAAAAGCCGCTGATGGTGATTAAGCGGGACGGTCGGAGGGAACCCTTTGACCGCTCAAAATTAGAACGCGGTATTGAGCGCTCACTGGAAAAGCGTCCTGTTTCGATGAATGAAATTGAAAATATCGTTAGCGATATTGAAGATGCAGCAATTATGAACAGTAAGGGAGCAAAAGAAATCAAAAGTACAGAATTGGGCGAAATGGTACTCTCTCGCCTGCATTCACTTGATAAGGTCGCGTATATTCGGTTT
>CAUVHB010000226.1:0-3513 GCA_963551335.1 uncultured Treponema sp. | reverse complement strand
GAAAGGTTGCGAGGGATTGCCCTCTTACCTATCTCTATTGCAGATAAGTATGCCGGCGATAATTCCTCGCCCAACTTTTCTGACAATGCTTTAAGCGTAAGCTCATGGTCTACACGAAGCTTTCGCAAAGCCTTACCATACAATGTTACGGTCGTCATCTGCATAACCTCTTATATTCATGTAATACATAAATCATAAAATAAAGTCAACAAATTTAATAAAAAATCAACAATTTTGTAGAATTTATCTATAGCTAAAAAAAGCTGGCTGTAAAAGATAAGGAGGACTTTATGGCGGTCATTGTAGCAGTAATGAGAGAGAGCGGAACGGGTAAGCCAACCAGTTTACGCAATTTCAAGCAAGGGGAAAACGTCGGTAATCAATGTATCGAAAAAGCTGTTGCCTTTCCGCAATACGTTATCAGTTTTAAAAACGGATAACTATCAAGACATTCAAACGATGCTTACGCGGGCGCAGGCAAAAAGTATCATTATAGACGATGCGTAATACCTGAGGGCTTTTGAGTATATGCGCCGCACAAAAGAAGCGAAAAATGCTTTGAAAAAAAATCACTATAATCCACACCAAAAATTCATAATTTTGGCACATCCTCTTTAATATCATCTTTTTTATCAAATTTCGCATTTTTTCCTCCGAATTTCGAGCCATTTTGCAACGCGTGCTCTATAAGACAGACAGCATCAACCGCAAGGAGGTTTTTATGCAACAGCAAAAAAGGGCAAAGCCCGCAACACGTATGAAATGGGGAGCGCTTCTGCTCTGTCTTGTAGTGTTCGGTATGATGGGATGCCAGCAGCCAACAAAACCGTTATTAAAAGAGATAAAAACGGAAAAGCCTAATACTTCTTCAAACCCTGCTAAACCCGATAAAACGGGCAACGGTAACGGCGAAAATGCTAACGGTTCGCAAAATGGCGGTAATTCCGGTAAGGGACAAAACAACGAGCAAGGGGAAATCGACTATAAAGGGTTTAAAATTCCTGCAACTCTTGCGCGGTCGCCGCAGCGATTACGTGAGCTGATTTTCCAAGGACAACAGCTGAGCGAAACAGAGCCACAACTCAATGCGCAAGGGCTGGTCGTAAAGTACATCGAAAAAGAGGTTGAGTATGATGTTTCGGCTGCTTTTGACGATATGCTTCTACTCGATCCTTCCCAAAACTCAATTTATCCCGGCTCCGTTCTGCACGGCGATAGTCTTGATAAAGACAGCTATCAGGAAATCATTGATGGTAATAAACGAAAAGCGGTCATCTCTTTTGATTTACAGGGGGTAAAAGATAAGGAGGGAAAAGACGGAAAAGCAGGTATTACCTCCGGCGAAATTATCCCGAATTTAGCTTCATATAGAGAGCTGCGTAATAAGATACTCAGTCAAAGTATTACCTACCATGCCTCGGCCAATTTAAGCTATGAGGATATGGAAATTACGAACGAAAAAAGCCTCGAAGCTCAGCTTAAAATAGGAGTGGGTTTCGGCGCAGCTGGGATTAAAAGCAAAATCGCCGCGGGCTTTAAATTTAAAGATGGAAAACAGAAGGAACGGCGGCTTATCAAATTTGTCGAAACGTTTTACACCGTGGATGTGAATCAAGAAGCGGCTCCGCTTATGATCAATATACCGCGCGAGAAGGTGGGAGATACAATGCCGGTGTATGTATCATCAGTTTCTTACGGACGCATTGCCTACCTTACCATTGAATCAGAGCAGGAAAAGTCCGAACTTAAAGCCAATCTCGACACGGTATTTAAAGTTACAACAACAAACCATGCCGAAGCAGACATTGATCTGGCGATCAAAAAACTGGAAAAGGGAACAACGATTAATATTCATATTATCGGAGGGGGCAGCGAGGCGGTTACCGATCTTAAGCAGTTCCAAAAGTATATTGTAAAAGAAGGATTTTCTGCAAAGAACCCGGGGCAGATTATCAAGTATCAATTACGATTTTTGGATGATAATGCGACTGCATATATCAAATACGCCGAAAAATACAAGACGGTAGAACGTATAGAGATACCTACAAAAGGGTACAAGGTAACTGCAACGGTACAAAATATCAAAGGCGTCGGATTCGGCTCCGCGGATATTACGGGTACTATTGATATGCAGCCGCGTGATAAAGATAAGCTTCAGAAGACAATCTTTAACTACAGTAATACAAAACCACTGCCAAAATTAACAGTTAAGCGCAATGATAATGCGAAACCTCAACCGCAGCCGAACAGTATTATTGTGCCGAATGAGTCTTCTGCCGTTCAGCTTTCTTTCAAGATAAAAGGAACTATAAATGGTGAAGAACACGTTTTTGTAAGCAATATACAAGGAGACAATCCCAAGCTGCTCACACCTGCGAACAATGCACCCCCGCTCTCGAAAAGTTCCTTACAACAGTTTACGCTTTATCGAAAAGGGAATCCGGCTGAAAAGCTGGTATTCGATGTCTGGTTTAAAGTTGAAAAAGAGAGTTAACAAGAAAAGGGCGATGGACTGATTTTAAACAACCTGTGCAAAGTTTTATCTAAAATTTTGCACAGGTTTTGAGCCGCATTACAGAGCGCCGCTGTTTCTATACTGCCGTTGCCCTTGTGTGCAACCTTAAAACCAGTCGCCGCAGATAAGCCGATGCGCGGCGGAACCGGGGAGCGGTATCGGCGGTAATGCATCGCGTGTAAACCATGCGGCCTCCGATAGCTCTTCCTTTTGTACGGTAATATCGCCCGAAACGTATTCGGCACGGAACGCAAGCATCAGCTGGTTGGGATACGGCCAGCCTTGGCTTCCGCGATACCGGATATCTTTGACGGTTAAGCCCACTTCTTCGCGTATTTCGCGAGCAACGGCTTCTTCTACGGATTCGCCCGCTTCGATAAAGCCCGCAATGCAGGTATAAATGTCGGAGATATGTTGTACATGCCGTGCCAACAGGATTTGCTCACCTTTGTTAATAAGCACAATAATGCACGGCGCAATTACGGGATACAATATTCTACCGCAGTGCGGGCATTCCAGCGCTGTTTCAGTTGTGCTTAAATGCAGCCGGCTGCCGCACGAAGGGCAATACTTTGTATGATGCAGCCAATCGAGCAATAGCGCTGCGCGGGCAACAATCGCGCCATATTCGGCAGGTTCGGTTATAAATACATTTCGGTACGGTATCCGTTTAAGCCCTTCAGGTTCCGCCGCTTCAGACGATAAGGCTGCCGCAAACGTACGGTATGTCTGTTCTCCGTAAGAACCGAGAATATCACTATCCTTATATTTTTTAAGAACTTTAGATACTTCGCTACCGTTCGGCAACCGGCCGTTTTCTAAAATAAAAATATTTTTCTTTTGTATCAAAATACCAAATTCAAAATCAGCCCCATCGGGACAATCTATAAGCGCCATATTTTCAGTATATCATTTTCTCATGCTTTTTGCACATCCTCGAAAACACGGAAATCAATTTTTGAGTGAAGGTATTAAAAAAGAAGAAAAAATGCTAAAGT
>CAUVHB010000225.1:0-3536 GCA_963551335.1 uncultured Treponema sp. | reverse complement strand
CCATAACCTTGCAGAACATAAAATCATCGGAAATAGTTAGTTCTTCAAAAGGTTTTCTCGTCATTCACACCTCCTACAGTTCTTATGCGGCTTTCGGAATAAAATGGCTAACGAAATGAAGAAAAAATCATCTTTTTTATTACGTTAGGGGAAGACTTTTCTTTTTTTTCGATAAAAAGAAAATACCTCCTATACCCCCTATCTAATCAGTACCGCCATGGACGGCGGTGGTTCCACGTAGAAACGAGATTTGCATCAAACGCAAATCTCGTGCTGAGGGGAGTACAGGGAGGTACTCCCCTCAGCGGGCGACTTAGAGAGATTTCGAACCGGTGCAGCAATCACTAAGAACCCGCCTTGGAACTAAAGCGGGTTCTGAATGAAAAGCTGAGCAGCCCCAATAATTCTGCGGCATTTGATCTATTCATCTGATGCAATCGTCTTTCTTTTAAAAACGTTAGTTTTTAGAAGATATCTTAAAACTTATAATACTTATATGAAGATTGAATGGAAAAGGAAAGCTTTAAAACAAATAACGACATTACCGGATAATTATAGAAGTTCAATTTATAATAAAAAAAGACGAAAAACCAGAATATGCGATTATTGTCTTTTTGTGCTATAATACTCTGGAAGGAGTTTTTTATGAAAGTGAATATACACCGGCTTTTGCAGGAAGCGAAGAACGCTGCCCTTCAGGCTGAGTGGATTGGATTACGGCGGGTTACCAACTATCTGACAGGGTTTTCTGCCATCGACGGTAAATTTAACGAAGCGGTCGGCGGTTCAGACGAAGGTGTTATGCTGGAGGTGCTGTACAAGGGAACGTTCAGCTATGCGGCGACTGCCGACCTTACGAGCGAAGGCATTAAACGTGCAGCGAAGCGCGCGCTTGCCGCCGCGCAGGCAGCGCAGCCTTACGGCATCTATCAGTTTGATCAAACGGTACGCCCCGCCGCGCAGGTACGCTATGCAACCAAGCGTGAAACATTAAGCGGAATTCCTGCAGCCGAAACGGTAGAACTTTTGTGCAGTATCTGCGATACCGCAAAGGTTTCTTCGCAGATTATTCAGACTTCCGCTTCCTGCGAAACCGGCATCATCGAAACGGAAATTGTGTCTACCAACGGCGCCGACATACGGCAAACCGTCCGTTTCGGCGGCATCAGTATGAACGCCGTCGCTCGGAAAGGAGACATCATCCAGCAGCGGAGTGCGAACGGACACGCTGCGCTTACCTATCAGGGAGGCAGGGAGCTTTTCAACGCTGCAGTGTTGCTTGAAAAGGCTCGCAAGGCAGGATCGGAAGCTATCGAATTGCTCACCGCTGAGCCGTGCCCCACAGGTAAACGGACACTCGTGCTGATGCCTGACCAGATGATGCTGCAAATTCACGAAAGCGTTGGGCACGCGCTGGAAATAGACCGCATCCTCGGTGATGAGCGTAACTTTGCAGGAGGCAGCTTTATTACGCTGGAAGACATCGGTAGCTTCCGCTACGGCTCCCCGCTGATGAATGTTGCCTTTGACCCGACTATCGCGCAGGAGCTGGCAAGCTACGGTGCGGATGATATCGGCAACACTGCGGTAAAAGAATACCTCATCAAAGACGGCATCTTAGTACGGGCGCTCGGCAGCTTGGAAAGCCAAAAGCGTTCAGGACAACGTGGTGTTGCAAACCAACGCGCTTGCTCATGGAACCGCCCACCCATTGACCGGATGGCAAACCTCAACCTTGAAGCAGGGACGAGCAGCTTCGATGCAATCATAGCTTCTATCGAAAACGGCGTACTAATGTTCTCCAACCGTTCATGGTCAATCGACGATTACCGCAATAAATTTCAATTTGGCTGCGAGTACGGCAAGCTCATCGAAAACGGCAAACTGACAAAAACCGTCCGCGATCCGAATTACCGCGGCATTTCACGGTACTTTTGGAACAGCCTCTGCGCAGTTGGCGACGAAAGCACTTTCGAGGTATTCGGTACCCCGAACTGTGGCAAGGGAGAGCCCAATCAGGTGATACGGGTAGGACACGCAAGCCCCGTATGCGCATTTAGCGATGTTGAAGTATTTGGAGGCGGAAAATGAGCTGTGATCAAGCAATGATGTGTGAAATGGATTCCGATTTTAAACGGCACTTTGAGTCTCTTACGGACTTTTTTTTCGGCGAGCTTTTGCCCAATGAACACGCGGCGATCAGCTACAATGCAGAGGACACCTATTTTTTGCGTATGAATCACGCTCAGGTGCGGCAAAACGGTTTTGTCCGGCAGGCGGAAATTTCGGTTACGCTGTATAAAAACAAGCGAACGTATAGCTTTGTGCAAGGTTTAAGCGGACTCTTTGAACAGGATAGAGAGCCCCTTGCCGCAGCGCTGGAAAATGCACGCAGTATTATTGCGCAGCTCCCCGCAGATCCGTACCAGTCTATCCCGACTGCAGATGATGATTCTGAAACAATTTATGACGGGGCGCTCCTTCCGTATGGTACAATAGAAAAGAGTTTGCTTGAGCCTGCGGCTGGCTTGGATTTTGCTGGGCTATTGTCGCAAGGTCTGATATGCCGCGGGGCTGCCAACACAGCCGGCGCACGGCATTGGTTCCAGACCAAGACCTTTACGCTCGACTACTCGATTTGGCTGAAAAACGGGCGGGCGGTAAAGGGTTTGTACGCAGGGCGCAACTGGCAGCAGGCAGAATACGAAAAGCGCATTGCTGATGCGCGGCAGCGTTTACCGGTGCTTGCGCTTGAACCGAAAAAAATTGAGCCGGGCAAATACCGTGTGTTTATTACTGCGGATGCCTTAGTTGATGTGGTAGAATTTTTCTCGTGGGATGGATTCGGCGAGCGGGGAATGCAACAGGGAGAAAGCGCGTATCTTGCATTAAAAGAAGGGCGAGAACACTTTGCAGACACCTTCAATTTAACCCAAGATTTTTCCATCGGAGTAGAGCCTGCGTTTAACAGCGAAGGAGAATCCGCTCCGGAAAAATTGACGGTTATCGAAAAAGGAAAGCTCGTCAATACTATCGTAAGTTCCCGTTCAGAAAAACAGTACGGCACAAAGGCTAACGGAGCTGAGCAAAGCGAAGGATTCCGCTCCGCAGTCATCAGCGCCGGGACGCTCGCCGAAGCTGAAGCCCTCAAAGAACTCAGTACGGGCATTTACATCTCAAATTTCCACTACCTTAACTGGAGTGATCCGGCAAGCGCTCGCGTAACCGGTATGACCCGCTTTGCCTGTCTCTGGGTAGAAAACGGAAAGGTCGTAGCCCCCATTGCAGATATGCGCTGGGATGAGTCCTTGTACAATCTGTTCGGTGCGAACCTTATTGCGCTTACCAAAGAACGGAAGCTCTTTGTAGAAACAAGTACCTACGAAGAACGCGCAGTCGGCGGCTGCCTCTTACCGGGTATCTTAGTCAAAGACTTTAACTGCACGCTGTAGGGTTGTTGTAAAGCGTACAAACCTGTACGCATTTGAAAAACCAGTTTGGGTGGCAAACACGCGACGGTACGGAACCACATAGGA
>CAUVHB010000224.1:0-3546 GCA_963551335.1 uncultured Treponema sp. | reverse complement strand
CCTGTATTTTATTCTTATAAGGATTCCTCTGAAAACGGTTGTTTTTAGGGTTTCTTATTATTTGATTCATTTCCGGGAGGATTAACGTGAGCGTAAAAATCAGACTCAAGAAATTCGGGACCAAAAAGCGCCCGTACTACCGCATTGTGGTACAGGATATCCGTGAGCCCCGTGACGGCAAAACGATTGATGAGGTCGGTATTTATCATCCTATCGAAGCAGAAGATCAGCAGATTGCTTTCGATGCCGATAAGGTACGCGGTTGGCTTAATAAAGGCGCTCAGCCGACCGACACGGTTCGTCACTTACTCAATAAAAAACAATTCACGTTATAGGTCGGCTATCGAACATGGAACGTGATTTAGTCGAGTACATTGCAAAGTCGCTTGTTGATGATCCCAGCGCTGTTTCCGTGTCGGAAAAAGAAACCGAGCGCGGCGTTGTGCTGGAATTACGCGTTGCAAGCGGTGATGTAGGAAAGGTAATCGGAAAATTCGGAAGGGTTGCGCAAGCAATTCGCACATTGCTTATGGCCTCAGCCGGTCGAAGCGGCGCCCGTTATTTACTGGAAATTCTTGATTAATGGACTGGCTCATAACCGGTAGGGTTCGGGGTACATTCGGTCTTGAAGGCTTTATGAAGATTGAAAGCGCTTCAGGAGAATACGAGCATTTTTTAAGCTTAAAAGAAATAAAGCTGCGGCTTCCATCTACAGGAACCGAACAGCCGCATCCCGACTGCTCCTATCAGGTTGAAGAGTGCGTTGTCCGCAATGCGGACGCGTTATTAAAACTACGGGGTATCGATTCGCCCGAAGCAGCCAAAAAGCTGCACGGAGCCGAGATATTGGTTCCCCGCGATATGGCTTGCCCGCTCGAACGCGGTGAGTTCTATATTAATGATCTTTGTAATGCTAACCTTGTGTACAAAGGAAATTCTGTGGGTACAATTGCAGATGTAGTGGAAGGCGGAGGCGGTTTTTTATTAGAAGTCTCCGAGGCTGCAACAGGCAGAACCGTGTATATTCCGTTTCGATCCCCGTTCATTGGGAAAATAAACATACCGGCAAAGCAGGTTGAGCTTATGCACCGCTGGATTCTCGAATGAGATTCAATGTGCTGACCTTGTTTCCCGAAATACCCGCCGCCTTTTTTGAATCGTCGATCATGGCGAAGGCGGTCGAGCGGGGGCTTATTACCTACAATCTGGTGAATATCCGCGACTTTGCTTACGACAAGCATCGAACCTGCGATGATCTTACCTATGGCGGCGGGGCTGGAATGCTCCTTCTGCCGCAGCCGCTTGCGCTTACGCTCGATTCCGTGCAGGCTGCCGAAAAACGGGTTATCTATGTAACCCCTTCCGGTAAACCATTTACGCAAGCGTATGCAGCAGAGCTCGCACGAGAACAAGAGCTCGTGTTTATCTGCGGCCGCTACGAAGGGATTGATCAACGGATCATCGACGAGTACGTTGACGACGAAATTTCGCTCGGCGACTACGTGATGTCTTCAGGTGAACTTGCAGCGCTTGTAATAATAGACGCGGTGTACCGCTTAATCGACGGCGTTATTTCCCGCGAATCCCTTGAAGAGGAAAGTTTTTCCGACGGTTTGTTGGAATACCCTCAGTACACACGGCCGCAGATATTCAGGGACAGGGCTGTTCCTGAAGTGCTTCTGTCCGGTCATCACGAACACATTCGTAAATGGCGGCTTAAACAGCGGATTAAAAAGACGCTTGCCATGCGTCCCGACTTGCTGACGGCAATCCGCAGCTCGCCAGAATGGACAAAAGAAGCGGAACTTATTTTACAGGAGATAACAAATGGCAGAGAATTTAATTCGTAAGATTGAAGAAAAACAAAAGATTGTCGAAAAACCTTCTTTTAAAGTAGGCGACACCGTAAAGGTACACTTCAAGATTATTGAAGGGAAAACCGAACGCATTCAAATATATGAGGGTTTGGTACTGTGCTTTAAAAATGCCGGTATCGGTCGAACATTCACGGTACGCAAGAACTCTTACGGTGTCGGCGTCGAGCGCGTATTCCCGCTCCACTCCCCGCGTATCGCAAAGGTAGAAGTTGTGCATACTGGTAAGGTACGCCGCGCTAAGCTGTACTACATCCGCGAGAAGATCGGTAAGGCAGCAAAGATTAAAACCCTGCTGCAAAAGAAGAACTAGCTGGTATGCAATCCGCAGCAGAACGGTCGGCGCTTTTTATCCCCTTACAGGGGAACACTGCGCTTAACACGGCTGTTCTTTTACGGGGCGATCGCGCCAGCGCTCCTTTTTCTGAAAATGAACCGGTAACCGTTCGGGTAGTGTCAATCCTTAAAAACAATACGATACGGATTGCCGTCAAGGGTACCGTCCTACAAGCACAGATAAAAGCTCTTTCTCAAGATATCCGGGAGGGAGCTTTTTTATTGATGCGCGCTCATCTTGCCGACCATACCATCGTACTGACACCGTATCAAAAGCCGCTCTTCCCACACATTCCGCATCAGGACGTATTTGCTCAGCTCGGTATCCCGCAGTCCGACCTTGCAGCGACTTTGATTGCGTTTTTTCGCCAAAATGAACAGCCGCTTCAATCCCGCCCGCTCTTAAAAATCCTTTCTTCGCTCCCTGCTTTTGCCCCGCACGAAAAAAAAGCCGCTTTTGCCGCTGTCCTCCTCTACTCCCACGGCATTGAACCTTCACCGCAGCTAATTGCGCAATGCCTTGCAACGTTTTTCGGGCTTCCTCGTCAAAAGGACAAAACCGATGTTAAAGAATGGAACGACCAAGACTTCCTCCGATTGCTCAACCATATCAAAGCAGGGAGAAACCATTGGGTGGTAGTCCCGTTTGAAAAGCAGCTCGACACACTCTGGAAAGGTTCGGCGGCTTTCCTACTTGACCTACAGGATACGATATGCCGCGAATGCTGCCTCAGAGTACGCAGCGAAGAAAAACAAGAATCGTGGACGTTTACACTCAAAAATAATATATGCCTTTTCTCCTATCAGGGGGCAGCAGAGCTTTCGGCACAAAAACAGGAAAAACTCACGACCCTACTGCACACCTGTCTTGAATCCGCAGGCGTTACATCCTACACTGTGCAGTATACCGACCATATTATTATCGAAGAGAATAAATCCCTTGCATCAATTGATATATCAGTGTAGAATAAATGAGGAGTAGATATGACTTTTTTGTATTACCGTGCAGATAAAAAACGATAATATGAGCAGAACACGGGACTGTTCGGTTGCCTTGTCATATACATTCGGGGAGAGTGTTCCGCTGATTACCGCCTCGGGACACGGCGCAGTTGCGCAAAAGATACGGGAAATTGCCGATAAATGTCATATTCCCCTCGTCAAAAATCCCCTGCTGGCGGAGGTGTTGGTGGAAGCTGAAATAGGCTCTTGTATTCCTGAAGAAACATATCAAGCGGTTGCCGCTCTTTTTGCATTTCTTCAAAAAAAGGATGGAATAACCAGTGCTCAGACGAATTAAAATAGAAGATTTAAAAGAAGGCATGATGTTTTCGGA
>CAUVHB010000223.1:0-3562 GCA_963551335.1 uncultured Treponema sp. | reverse complement strand
CGGCGGACCAATTTACCTTTCGGCTGTCTCGTTGCCATTTTTCACCTCGTAAATCTAATAAGCACACCGTAGCGGTGTTCCAGTAGTAGGAAACTTCTAAGAACTTCAGTTTTTAGAAGTTCCCCTTAGATGTAATTTGCGATATTTTAATTTAAGTCATTATACCGTAAAGACTTAAATTAAAACTCGTTATCAGCTTTGCTGATGAGACATCTTCTAAAAATCTAACCGAACTTTTAGAGATGTCCAAGCCTCTTTTCTTTTTATTAGGGAACGATAAAAAGAGCACGGTAAACATCAAAACAGCATACGCATATCTGTGCTTACCGGATCATGTCCGCCGTACTTCATCAAGATGAAAGCCGCGTACGGCAAAACATAACAGCATAGCCTATCTCAAAATACTGGCTTTTGTCAAGCTGTTGGGCATCTTTTAAAAATTATACCTTGAGTTTTTGAAAGGCGCCCTAAGATCATATTTTTGTAAAATTCGCACGGTAATAAGCAACACGGACATTCCTCATTACCGTAACATCGCTGCACTTTGATGCGTTGACTCTATTTTAATTACCGGCAAAGAGTGTTTTTTTCCAGCGGCTGATCATGTGCAACGCTTGGATTGGAGTGGTTTCATCGGTGTTAGTAGAAAGAATTTCATTGATAATCATTTCTTCATCGCTAAAGAGGTTTTTTTCTGGAGACGCCTTTTTCTTTTCCGGCACGGTAAAGTCCACAGGTATGGCAGCGCCGGCTACCTGTGCGTTCAGTAGCTCCGTTGCCCGCTGTATAACCGCTTCTGGCAGCCCTGCTAGCTCCGCAACGTGTACGCCGTAGGAGTGGGCAGCAATCCCTTCAATAACCTTCTTTAAAAATACGATTTTTCCTTCAGTTTCCAGAACATCCAAACACAGTTTTTGCAGCCGCGGGTGAACAAGCTGCGCCAGCTCGTGGTAATGGGTTGCAAAGAGTGTTTTTGCACCGATGGTATGCAAGAGGTATTCACTCACCGCCCGCGCGATTGAAAGACCGTCCCCCGTGGAAGTTCCCCTGCCGATTTCGTCCATGATAACGAGGCTGTTCACCGAGGCATTGCGCAGGATATATGCGGTTTCGGTCATTTCGACAAGGAAAGTCGATTCCCCGCGGGCGAGGTTATCGCTGGCGCCTACCCTACAAAAAATGCAGTCTACCGGAGCGAGCAACGCTTTTTCCGCCGGAACAAAAGAGCCGACCTGCGCAAGCAGCGTAATGAGGGCGGTTTGCCGTAAGAAAGTACTTTTCCCCGCCATATTAGGACCCGTGATGAGTGCAAAGGAAGGAATGTCCGAAGCGGCGGCGGAAGAAAGCGTTATGCTATTGGGTACGAATTCTCCCGTTGGCAGATGATTTTCCACAACGGGGTGCCGGCCTTCGCGGATGTCCAAAAGCCCATCGGTGGAAAACTCAGGCTTTACCCACGCATGAACCGCCGCCGTATAGGCAAAGGATTGCAGCACATCCAATTCTGCAATTTCTTTTGCGAGGAGGTGCAAAAGCTCGATGCTCTTGAATACTTCCGCATGTACCGCAAGAAACAGTTCTTTTTCGCACGCGATGATATTTTCGCCGACATCGTTCAGCTTTGTTTCAAGTTTACTTAAAGCCTCCGTTGTAAAGCGGTCGGCGGTTGTCAGCGAGCGCCGTCTGATAAAATGCTGAGGGATGTCCACAGTTTTAAGACTGCCGTGGGTTACCTCAAGAAAATAGCCGCTCAATCGATTGTATTTGATCTTTAAATTTTTGATGCCCGATTTTTCCCGCTCCTTTTCCAGATAGGTTTCCAAAAGTTTATTGGCATTATCCTTCGTATCGCGCAGTTCATCCAGCTTTTGTGACCAGCCCTGCTTAATCAACCCACCGTCGCTCAAGACGATCGGGCAATCTTCGGCAATGCTATTATCCAAGAGCGTATACAGCCGCTCCATGTCATCATGCAGTTTCTGCGGCAGCTGTAAAAAAAAGAGACCGCCGGCTTTGCTCAGCCGGGCAAGTTCGATACAGGCTTTCAGGCTCTGCTTAATTGCCAGCAAGTCCTTTCCGTGCGCCCGCTGCATGGCAATCCTGCCGGTAAGCCGGTGTATATCGAGCACTGCCGCAAGGGTGTTCCGCACGGCAGCGAGCGCTTTTTCGTTGCGAAACAGCAGCGCGGTTTTATCGAGCCGTGCGTTTATTTCCTCAGCAGTTCGCAGCGGGTGATAGAGCCATTGGCGTAACAGGCGCGTCCCCATTGCCGTTTTGGTGTAATTGACGGTTTCAAACAGGGTAAAAGCGCTCGTGTTGTCATGCAGGTTTTGGAGGAGCTCAAGGTTTTTGCGGGTAGCATCATCCATCATCACAAAATCGGAGTCGCGGTAGACCCGTATGCCCGTGATATGGGGCAGCGCCGCGCCGGTTGTTTGATCCAAATACTGCAACAGGAGTCCCGCCGGCGGTAATTCGGGTGAAGAGCGGGTTAGCGCAAAGGATTTTAGAGTTTCGGTACCAAAGCACGCGCAAAGCCTCTTTTCGGCGGATGCGGCGGAAAAATGCCAGTCCGGATAGAGGTTTTGCAGCATCTGTGGATACTCTCCGCACAATGATTTTAAGACCGGTACCGAATCGGCAAGCGACATTTGAATAAGAATTTCCCGCGGCTGTACACGACCAAGCTCTTTTTTGAACTGCGCGGCAAAAGCCGACCGTGGGAAGGACGTGGCAAAAAATTCCCCCGTACTGACGTCAATATACGCAAAGCCGACAAACGCATCCGTAACCTCGCCGCAGGTAATTTCTTTCGGAGTACAATAAACAGCGGCAAGATAATTATTTTGCCCCTGCTCAAGGAAATCCTCGCCAGTTGCGGTACCGGGAGTAATTACTTCTACAATCTTCCGCTCCGTCAGTTCTCCCGGCACGACATCCGAAACTTGCTCACAAATGGCAATTTTTTTTCCGGCGCGCAACAGGCGTGCAATGTAAATACGCGAGGCATGGTAGGGAATGCCGCACATGGGGCTACCCGTCCGCTGAGTCAGCGTTAAATTGAGCAGCTTACTCACCTCGATTGCATCGTCATTGAACATCTCATAAAAATCGCCAAGGCGAAAAAAAAGCACCGTATCTTTATATTGTGCCTTTATAGAGAGATATTGCTGCATCATCGGGGTAACAGACGCAGGCTTGGTCATATCAGTTTGAACTAAGCTCTCGGATAACAGTTTCCGTAATATCGACAGTCGGGCTGTACCAGATAATTGCTTCGCCCTGCTGTAAGTTCAGTACCATGGTGTAGCCTTGACTTTCTGCAATCTTTTTAATTGCGGCGTAAAGACGGGCATAAAACACATCATCGCTTACCAGATTTTTCCGCAGCATAGCCAATTCATCGTTACACGCCTTGGAATATTCAAGCAAAAAACTGGTCTTTGCGTCAATTTCGGCCTTATACTTTTGAGCGATATCAGTTTTTCCCATTGCTTCCGCATCCACTTTTTTTTGGCGAAGGGCAATAATCTCATCAGACATCCGCTGTGTTTCTGCCTGA
>CAUVHB010000222.1:0-3578 GCA_963551335.1 uncultured Treponema sp. | reverse complement strand
CCGCATACCGGGCAATTTCTCCCGCCGATAACGCCGCAACCGGCAATTCAATCATCGTACCGATTTTGAAGTCGATCGGTTTTGCCTTTAGCTGTGTTCGTATTTCCTGTTCGATTGCACGGATACCGAGGTACGCATGACCTTCAATCTTCTTTCCGTACGCAATTTGTTTAAGCTCACGGAAATTCATCACAATCGGAACCATAATTTCAACGTGGGTTTCAACGTCCTCTTTTTGCAGCTTGTAGGCCGCTTCAAAAAGAGCGCGGATTTGCATTGCGTAAATTTCAGGGTAGGAGATTGCGATACGGCAACCGCGGTGTCCAAGCATGGGGTTTACTTCCGCTCGGAGCGCAATAGCCTCGGATAAAGCTTTTTTGCTTGCGGCTTTCTTCTTGTCTGTTTTAAGATACTCGATAAAGCCATCCAGTTCCGCGTCATTATGCGGCAAGAATTCATGCAGGGGAGCATCCAACAGACGGATGGTAACTTCGCGCCCGTTCATCACCTTGAAAATGCCGTAAAAATCTTCCATTTGTACTTTTTGCAGTTTATTCAAAACTTTGATGCGCTCTTCCGTTGTTTCGGAAAGAATCATCTCTCTAAAAAGATTGATACGCTTTGCCTCAAAGAACATGTGTTCGGTGCGGCACAGACCGATACCTTCGGCGCCGAAACTGACTGCTAAGGCAGCGTCGCGGGGGCTGTCGGCATTAGCACGGACATGGAAGTCCTGTATAAATGAGCGGGTAAGCTCGATAAAGTCCAGTAAACCGGAGGTTTTTGGGTCGGGTTCGATCAGCTCCGCTGCTCCAAAGTACAGCGTTGACTCGCCGTAATAGGGTACTTGTAAGGTAACATAATCCCCCTCTTTAATAGTAACGCCGTCGATAATAGCTTTATTTGCCATAATTTTCATATCGGGGCGTACCAACGAAATTTTTCCGTATTGACGTGAAACAACGGAAGCGTGGGCAGAATACCCGCCTTCATTTGATAAAACGCCGGTGGAAACTTCGATTGCTTTTACGTCGCCTGCATAACTTGCCGGTACGCAGAGGATGCAGCGGGTATCAGCGCTTTGCAAATGAGCGATACGTTGCGCTTCGATCAATGAATCGGCGCTAAAGTACACGCGACCGACGGCTGCCCCCGGCGCACCTGCAATACCGCCCTTTGAAAATTGAAGATTTTTAACGCTCGACATATTGATAACCGGATGCAGGATTTCGTTTAACTGACCGGGTTTTACATTTTTTACCACATATTCCGCATCGACAATTTTACGGTTGTATAAATCGAGGAGGAAGTGTACCAACGCAATCGTACTTTTCGCTTCGACCGATTTTTGTTCGATAAGCCACAACTTTCCGGCTTCAATGGTAAAACGAATTTCGCGAACATCTTTGCTATAATCTTCAAGCTGCCATGCAATCGCTTCCAATTGTTTTAAATATACCGGTTTTATATCATTGATATCTTTTCCAACCGCATCCACTTCGTCGAATTTTTCTTGGAAGAACATCCCTTGCAATTTTTTTTCACCGGTAACGATATTGCGGCTGAAGAATCTGCCGGAGAATGATTCTTTGTCATAGTTGCCGTATACCAACGGCTGAATCAATAATGCGACATCATTTTCATTATCGGGTTCAAGGCTGAGCAGCGTACTGATCATCTGGATTGTTTGATTCAGCTGTACTTCCGGAGTGCTGAAAAATTCTTGCGGCAGATACGCTTGGTACATATCCATAACGGCGGCACCCGATTCTTGACGCTTTTCTTTTTTCAGTTCATTTTCGACGTTTTGCAGCTGCACTCTATAGAGTTCCTGTTTTACGTTGTCTTCTTGGAGTTCTGCCAGTTTATAAAGAATGGAAAAAATGCCGCGTAACAGAAAGAGTACTTCGTGGCTCGCAAAGTCTTTTCCCACTTTTTGCTCAAAACCGCCGATGGTTGTTTTTGCCAAACCGAAGTTATGCAGTGTCGGATAGTTCGCAATCACCATATTGGAAGAAATAACAAGCTTTAATAAAAGCGGATTTTCTGCATCACCGAATTCTTTCTTTACCGCTTCGCCCATCTTTTTTAAGAACGGTTTTAATAACGGTACAACATTGGTCTGTTGTAAACTTTGTGTGATGGTTGCATCCATAACAAGACCCGGTACGATAGGCAGTCCGAGCTCAGAAAACTCATTGAGCTGGCGTCCGCGAATACCGAGGATAGTCTTGTCGATGTTGCTTTTCAGTGATTCTTTATTACTGAAGAAATGGATTGATTTAGACATATTCATAATAAACTCCTAGAAAAGGTTAAGGACGGTGCTGGGAGAACCGCGTAAAAAGGCTTCAAAACGAGGGCTTGCGCCTTCGGCAAAGTATTTTGACAATTTTGATAAGTCTTTAATTTCTTCTCCGGCAACGGCAAATTGAATACTGCTGCCGTGTTTTACCTTTCCCCATTTGAATAACGTGTTGATATCGACAATTTGTTCTCCGTCATAGAATACGATAACCTTATTATGTGGATACCGCGCGTTGTAGCTTCGGATAATCCGTTTCCATGCTTCGACGTTGCCGTTGTGGAACAGTTCGTTTGTAACAACGACTGAAATTTGCTGAGAGATACGGGTTTTTCCGGACGGCGCCTGCATTTGAGCGGGGGCAGCCGCTTGTTTTGCCGGTGCAGCGCTTGTCGTTGCCGCCTTGGCTTTTGCTGTTGCCGGAGCTTTTGCCGCTTTTCGTTTTCGCGCTTGTGTCGGTTGTTTTTTTGCTTTCGGTGCAGTAAATACGAATGGACCGTTTAAAAGTTTTGCAGGAATTGACGGTTTTACACCGCTTAAAAGATCAAAAAATGCATTGAATACCGTTTCTGCAACAGAAGCTTCTATTATACCCTTATCTTGTTTTCCGACATAAATATTTAAGAGTTCATTTTTTTTCAACGTTTCAAAAAGAGAAGCGTTTGCTGGATTTTTAGGGTTTATCACCAAAAAGCCTAAGTCAGGATGATGATAGCCGATTACGATATCGACCCCTTTCCATTTTGCCGCTTCTGTGATGATGTTCATAGGTGTTCCACTGATTTCTCGAATGTTTTTAGAGATAACCCTATATCCCCACATATCGAGCAGTATAACAGATAAAAACGCCGGAATTTCTTCGTTTATTAATTCTTTGTTTTCAAGCATGATGCCGATTTCATCGGCAATATTTTTTTTAACATTGCTGGCATCCAAAAGCGATAACGCATTTTGAATATGTGTTACAGAGGCATTAAATCCCTGCTTTGTAGCAAGCGGTACATAAAATCCTAATGAATCGAGCATTCACTTCTCCTATAAAAACTTTTGCAGGATGTTGCAACATCCGAAAAAGTTTTAGCCGTGCGCGCAACACGTACACGTAAATATTCAAGTTTGTTTCGCAAACTTGAGCTGAAAAGCTGCCGACGATTATTCTAGACGGCAGTTTTTAGCATCACTCCTTTGCGTAGCAAGAATAGTTTTAGAAATATGTATTGGGCATCTCTAAAAACTCGGTTAGATTTTTAGAGATGCCCGACGAGTTTTAATT
>CAUVHB010000221.1:0-3607 GCA_963551335.1 uncultured Treponema sp. | reverse complement strand
ATTTTTGAACTGAATTTTGATTATAAAACGGTGAATCAGCTCTTTTATTGTCTGTTCTTTGCCGCAAGCGGGGCAGCTGCCAGTTTGGCGCTCCTCAAAAAAGGCGGTAAGTTGGTTATTATTTTTACTGTATTGGCAGCTTTGCTCGCAGCATTGCAGAATGCGGCAGCCATTTCGGTAGGAAACCTCTTTCATATCAGTCCGCTTATTTCTCTGATGACGGGCAGTATTCCGATGACCGGAGGACACGGGAATGCGGCTTCGTTTGCCCCGATTGCGGTAGAAGCAGGCGCAACCGCTGCGATGGAAGTTGCGATTGCATCGGCAACTTTCGGTTTAATTTCTGGTTGTATTTTGGGCGGGCCGTTTGGTAACTTCATGGTAAAGCGCTTCCATCTCGAAAATCCAGAATTGGACGGCAAAGAAGAAGCGGCAGAATTAAAGGCAGAAGGTTCTGGCGGAACTGCAGGAGCGTTGGTTGATAAAGCCAATGTACTGCAGGCTGTGTTCATGCTCTGTATCGCGTGCGGTATCGGGCAAGTTTTATTCTTAATCTTGAAGTATTTCAAGATCAACTTCCCCATTCACGTATGCTGTATGTTCGGCGGAATCGCCATGCGCCTTTTGTTGGATTTAACTTCAAAAAACAATCCCTCAAAACACAATGTATTATATGATGCATTCGATATCGTCGGTGAATTTTCGCTCGCGCTGTTTGTTTCGATGTCGATTGTTTCGATGAAGCTCTGGCAGCTTGCAGGCTTAGGTACCGCATTAGTTGTACTACTGCTCGTACAGGTTGTTTTAATTCTTGTCTTCTGTTACTTCCTTACGTTTAATCTTTTGGGACGAAACTACGATGCAGCGGTGATGGCAGTCGGTCACATAGGGTTCGGTTTAGGCGCTGTACCGGTTTCTATGACAACAATGCAGACGGTATGCCGCAAGTATCGCTATTCAAAACTGGCTTTCTTTGTAGTGCCGGTTATTGGAGGCTTTATCAGCAATATCACCAACGCCATTATCATCACAAAGTTCTTGGATTTGGCAAAGCACATGCTGGGCTTGTGATATGTAAGCGGCGCCGCACAGCCTATACGGTAGCCGCTGACTGAAAGTAATAAACCTGTTCGGAAAGGTCAGTTTCCGAACAGGTCTAATAATCTGAAATTGCCTTTGAGCAGGAATTTTTGTATATTTGGGCATCTTTAGAAGCGGACAACTTTTAAAGGTTTCCATTTTATCAGCAAGGGAGCAGATACATCGTTATGAGTATATTTACTATGGGCGTAGACGTCGGTTCTACCGCTTCCAAATGTGTGATTATCAAAGACGGCAAGGAAATCGTCGCGACAGCAGTTGTTCCGGTGGGGACGGGAACGAGCGGACCGGCTCGTGTTATGAAAAGCGCCTTGGAGCAGATTGGTTTGACTTCTATTGATCAGCTTGATGGTGCTGTTGCAACCGGCTATGGGCGTAATTCGTTACAGGAAGTACCGGCGCAGATGTCGGAGCTGTCCTGCCATGCAAAGGGCGCCTATTTCTTGTTTCCACGGGTTCGTACTATCATCGATATCGGCGGGCAGGATTCTAAAGCCTTAAAGCTCAGCGATAATGGTATGCTGGAAAACTTTGTTATGAACGATAAGTGTGCAGCTGGAACCGGACGCTTTCTCGATGTTATTGCAAAGGTGCTGGAAATCAATTTGGAAGACCTTGAAAAACTGGACGAGCAGTCAACCAAAGAGCTCGCAATCAGCTCAACCTGTACCGTCTTTGCCGAGTCGGAGGTTATTTCTCAATTGGCAAGCGGCGCAAAAATTCCTGATATTGTAAAGGGAATCCACACTGCAATCGCGAGCCGTGTCGGCAGTTTGGCAAAGCGGGTGGGAATTCAAGATGATGTTGTGATGACCGGCGGAGTTGCCTTGAATAAAGGCATGGTCCGGGCATTGGAAAAAAATATCGGATTTAAAATTCACACGAGTGAATACTGCCAGTTAAATGGCGCAATTGGAGCCGCTCTGTTTGCCTATCAAAAATATGGGAACCGCTAAAAACTTCAGTTTCTAGCGGTTGTCTCTGAACTTTTTGCGATGTTTTAGTATAAGTTATTTTTTAAAGACTCATATTAAAACTCGTCGTGCGTCTCGAAAAATCTATACCTGAGTTTTTAGAGACATCCTGCATGCAGGCGGAAAAATAAACGAAACAGACGCTGTTAATGCAAGGACAGCGCCTGCCGGATAAAACGTTAAAAACCGATCTGATTTTTAGCGATAGCCTAAGAACATAGGAGGAAAAAATGGCTCAAAAAATGGAAAAGTTACCTAACAAAACGCCTCGGCCGATTGAAGGGCATAAGCCTGCTGCCGCTATTTTACGCGATGTAGTAGATAAGGTTTATGCAAACGCATGGGAAGCCAAGCGGCGCGGTGAATTAGTCGGCTGGAGTTCTTCTAAATTTCCGATTGAATTAGCGAAAGCTTTTGATCTTAATGTTGTATATCCTGAAAATCATGCGGCATCAACGGCTGCAAAGAAAGACGGATTGCGCCTCTGCCAAGCGGCGGAAGATATGGGATATGATAATGATATCTGCGGTTATGCGCGCATCAGTCTTGCTTATGCCGCAGGAGAGCCAACCGATGCACGGAGAATGCCGCAGCCGGACTTTTTGCTGTGCTGTAACAATATCTGCAATATGATGACAAAATGGTACGAAAATATCGCACGTATGCATAATATTCCACTCATCATGGTGGACATTCCATTCTCAAACACGGTTGACGTGCCTGAAGAAAAAGTAGACTACCTTATCGGGCAGTTTGACTATGCCATCAAGCAGCTGGAACAATTGACCGGAAAAAAATTCGATGAAAAGAAATTTGAAGACGCCTGTGCGCGGGCAAATAGAACCGCTGCGGCATGGTTGAAGGCTTGTTCTTTTATGTCGTATAAGCCCTCTCCATTAAGCGGATTTGACCTCTTTAACCACATGGCAGACATTGTTGCCGCCCGTTGTGAGGAAGACGCCGCTGTCGGTTTTGAACTTTTGGCACAGGAGTTTGAGCAATCGGTCAAAGAAAATACCTCTACATGGGAATATCCCGAAGAACACCGCATCTTGTTTGAAGGTATTCCGTGCTGGCCGGCGCTCCGTCCCTTGTTCGACCCCTTAAAAGACAGCGGCGTCAACGTAACCGCCGTTGTATACGCTCCCGCATTCGGCTTCCGCTATGAAAATATCCGTGAAATGGCTGCCGCCTACTGCAAAGCGCCGTGTTCAGTCTGTATCGAAACCGGTGTTGAATGGCGCGAAACCATGGCAAAAGAAAACGGTATCAGCGGCGCTTTGGTTAACTACAACCGCAGCTGCAAGCCGTGGAGCGGCGCGATGCCCGAAATTGAGCGGCGTTGGAAAGAAGACCTTGGCATTCCTGTTGTTCACTTCGACGGCGATCAGGCTGACGAGCGAAACTTCTCTACGGAGCAGTACAAAACGCGCGTACAGGGCTTGGTCGAAATTATGGACGATCGCAAGCAGGACAAAAAAGCAAAGGGTGAAGACCTTTATACCAACTTCAAAAATACCAAAGAAACCGAT
>CAUVHB010000220.1:0-3620 GCA_963551335.1 uncultured Treponema sp. | reverse complement strand
CAGCAAAACATCGTTTCTCTGACAGGATGCCATCTTCTACCGTTGTGCGTAGATATAATTCGGCAGTAACTTTACGGATTAAAGAGACTTTCCTCCGGAGCGCGTACCCGTATCATCGCCGTATACGAATCTTTGTTTTTTTCGATAAACTCATCAACCGGTATCGGATTACCGTTTTCATATATATCAAGGTGAAACTCTCCCAACTCGTCAAAATACGGAAAGAATACCGCTATCCGGTCATACATTCTCAGTTCTTCAGCGGAAGATGCCGTACTGATGCATGCAAGATAAAAATGATCTGGCTGGACGAGGGTAAAATAATATAAAAGCGGTAGAAGATACGAAGTTTGATACCCTGCATACCGTTGATACCCCAAAAAAGCAGGCTGCCGTACCGATTTGCTTTTTATGCTCGTACCGACCGGAATTGCCGCATCGGTCAGCGCAAAAGGACAGCTATTTACATCCAAACCGGAAGAGTCGGGATAAACAGTACGCTTCAAATTCAAGCTTAAAGCGGCTGCCCCAAGATTGCGTATCCAATCCAATCCAAAAAAGATATTTTCGGTGTTCAAATACGGTCTTGTAAAATGAGTTTTAGGTACATCGGTCTCTCGTTTTAACGCTTCAACAAGCGTTCCCTGCCCTGCTACCGGACGGATAATCCCGTCGATAATCCACTTTGCAAAGCCCGCTGAATCGACACCGCCGATTACTTCAGAACGAAGCTGATCGATATTTAGCGCAGCCGTTATTTCCAATTCTGTTTGCGGCTTCGAGTTACTGATATGCACAGGTTTCCCGTTATGGTCAAAACAAGCGTCTTTCAGCCATACCAACCGGTACCGAAGATTTTCGACTATGCGAGACATTCTTCTAACGGCGCTGTTATCACGCGGCGGATTAAATAAATCCCACGGGATAATTGACTGACTCAATATTTTCAACCGTAAAAGCGAAAGATGATAGAGTGTTTCAAAAGGAACACCTATGGCGATATCCTTCCGCACATACGCATTAAAGAGACATATATCGATAAACGACTTGCCGCTGTACGCTTTTTGACTTGCCGGTCGGAGCACCACTGAAAGAGCGGGATTTTCACGCGGATATATTTTGATCAGCAAAGGAGCGCCAGTATCAACCTTTCGATACAGCATCCATGTACCTTGCGCTACCAGATTGTGATCCGGCAGACTGTAATCGGTAAGATTTGGAACAATAGAAATAATGTAAACATCCTTGCTGTTTTCCGCATACGCTCCCGACACCGTAAACGTATTTCCTTTTGAATCCGTATGCAATTCGGGCGCCTTTTTGATGACTTTTGCAATCGGAGCGGAAAGCCATGAGGAGATAATCGCTTCGCGAATTTCAGCAGAATCCGGGATTTGATCAAAGGAATACAGCCGCACCGTTTTCGGAATTTCACCGGCTACCGTTTCCACCCTAACAGAGGATCCTTGACCTGCGGCATCGTTTTTTACCGGCGCTGCATTCGATACAGACGCATCGGCTCCAAAAGCCGCCGCTACAGTTATACATACGAGAATACTTCCTATCAGACAGGAGGATATCCTAAAATAAGCGCTTTTCATACTTTTATGGTATCGGCATTTCTTCATCATATCTTAAAACAGTATCAACGCTCCCTAAAAACCGACTGAATGCTAAGAAACATCCATCAGTCTTCCAATTCAGGGATACGGTCTTTCAGCTCACGCAAAAATTGCTCGCCGCTTACTCCCTCCCTCAAACAAATACACACACAATTATCTCGACCCGCAATAATACCGAGAACGGACTCAAGCCCCATATTTTCGAGACTCATCGAAATGAGTTCGGTATGCCCCGAATATGTTTTGATAACCGCCATATTTCCCGAATAATCTATAGAAATATATCCGCGCAAAAAATCTTGAACTCCCGCTTGCTCCGTTTCATGAGGATGATCTTCGCTCGGCACCGTATAGACATAATCACCCTTGCCGTTGGAGACCTTACTCACCTTGAGCATCTTCAAATCACGCGACAAGGTTGCTTGAGTAACGGAAAAGCCCTCACGATCCAAATAACCGAGCAGCATTTCTTGAGATTCAATCGGATATGATTTTATCAGTTTTCTGATTGTTTTTAATCTTGTCAGCCGCTGTTTCACTTATGCCACCTAATGAGTAATAGTGCATAAATATTCAAAAAAGTCAATAAAAATAAAGAATATTCAAAAAATATGCATGATTTTGCATAAATCAAGAATGAGCAAATAACAAACGCATCAAGCTCTTTTGGGGATATACCCGCAGTGTAAGCGAGGCGGTAATTTTTATCTACTCTGCCTTATGCAACTAATCGAGTTGGTTGCCATTTGTCTTAAAGAATGAGCATGGCATCGCCATAAGAGAAAAATCGATATTTTTTTTCTATTGCATGGCGGTAGGCGGCAAAGATAGCGTCGCGTCCGGCAAAAGCGGATACCAGCATGACGAGGCTCGACTGAGGAGTATGGAAGTTGGTGAGGAGCGCTCCGGTAAGCCCAAACTGAAAGCCGGGATAAATGAAAATATTGGTCGCCTGCGTTCCGCGGCTCAGCTGCTGCGTATCGGCTTTCCATGCGGATTCGAGTGTCCGCACCGAAGTGGTGCCGACCGCAAGGATGGTTTTTCCGCTACGGTGAGCCGCTTCCACTGCATCCGCCGTTTCGTCAGAAATACAGAACTTTTCGGAGTGCATCGCGTGTTCTTCGACCACTTCGGTTCGCACCGGTAAAAATGTACCGAGCCCAACGTGCAAGGTTACGGCAGTTCGTGCGATATGCCGCTTATCCAATTCCTGCAAAATCGGCTCCGTAAAATGTAACCCTGCGGTGGGCGCCGCAACCGAGCCGGTATTCTTTGCATACACGGTCTGGTACCGCGCGGCATCTTCATCTGTGTCGCCGCGCTTGATGTACGGCGGCAGCGGGATATGACCGTGGGCTTCCAGCCAACGGTCATCAATGCAGCGGTTAAAACGTACATATTTACAGTCAGGTTCCGCTGCATTGGGGGAAGGGGGTGGGATCAGCACGGCACGGGTGCCGTCGTCAAAGATGTACTCCTTCCCCTCCCGCTGCCGCTTGGCACGCTTTATGATAGTTTTCCACACAAAGCCTTCATCAATCGGCTCAATCAGCAAAAACTCAGCCTCGCCGCTAGCGGTATGGGCAAACAAGCGGGCATGGCGCACCTTTGTGTTATTAAAAACCATTAAACAATCAGGCGGCAAAAAATCGGGTAAGTCGGAAAACATTGCATCGGTCAATGCCCCTGTCCGTCTATGTAATACTAGCAACCGGTCATTTCCGCGTTCGACCGCAGGATATTGCGCAATTAATTCTTTAGGAAGGTCAAAATCAAAATCTTTTGTAAACATACAGCCTCAAAAACGAAAGACACTATACCCGAAAACCTTTCAGGGAGGCAATATGCTGAAAAAACGCACAGAACTCTTTTGAGCGTACGCTTTTTTCTATAAAGATACCGTTCTTTCAATAATTGATGCTCAACGCTAAGCCAAGTGCGTTAGGAGCGATAATCGGTAAAGCGCGAACAGATACCGCCGGTCTTGCCGGAGTCAAC
>CAUVHB010000219.1:0-3628 GCA_963551335.1 uncultured Treponema sp. | reverse complement strand
CAAAAAGTCCGCCCGCAACCACGATACCGGCAAAAAGTATTCCTATTAATCTTTTCGCATTTTTCATAAAAATCCCCCTATAAATCATATAAAATGATAGAAAATCCTATAGCAATGATAGAGACCGCTAAAAATCTCTACCAGAGTTTTTTAGAAGATACTCAATATTCTAAAAGCTAAACAGCCTATAATTTTCTTCTTCATTCAAGAATACAGTGCGCGCTATTTCCTGATCTCTAATCTTCACAGATTATCAGTACGTCTTTTTAAACAATCCCCTATTTGTCGTCTTCTTAGCAAAAAAAGAGCCTGTAAACTGTAAAAAACAGATAAAAAGTAGTAATACGATGATACAGGCATAGATAATGTCGGCATGGTTTAAGCCCTGTCCATAGTTGATGGCAAAGTCTCCCAGTCCGCCTGCGCCGACCGCTCCTGCCATTGTAGTCAAACCAACGAGCGAAATAGCCGTAATCGTTGCCGCACGGATGAGCTCCGGAACCGATTCATGTAGATACACTCGAAAAATCAAACCGGCAGTACTGCTTCCCATACTGCGGGCAGCTTCAACTTTTCCCGGATTCACATTCTCAAGGGCGCTTTCAACCTGACGCGAAAAGAAAGGTACGGTTCCGAAAATCAACGGAATAACAGCTCCTTTTACGCCGATTGCCGTACCCACAACCGCTCGGGTAAACGGAATCAAAAACACCAGTAACACAATAAACGGAATAGACCTGAATACGTTGATAATGATACTGATAACGGTATAGAGCACTTTGTTTTCTCTTATGCCGTCTTTCTTAAACACAACCAGCAATACTCCGAAAAACATTCCGAATACGAATGAAATACTGCCGGAAATAAGAAACATCTGAAAGGTTGCAAGACAATTATCTAAAAAACGATACCAATAGGCGTAAAGATTGGGGCACCACTGCTCAAAAAATTCCATGATCACACTTCCTCCGATATAGTATCAGTTCTTTGCATATTCAAATATCTTAACGTTTTTATCGCGGAAATACGCCAACGCCCTATCGACGTTTGATGCATCACCCTGTATAACCGCGACAATGCCTCCCAGCGGGACACCTTGTATAAGGTCAACGTTTGCAAGAACAATACTGAGATTTACATTGTATTTTCGAGAAACTTCAGAGATAAGCGCATCTCCGACAACATCTTTTTCAAACTGCAACCTGACCAAGCGGCTGCCAGCGCCGGCATCAATCAGACGATGAGCGGAAGAAGCAATGGCGCCAATTTTTGAAAGGGATGACTGGGAATCGATGAATTTTCTCGTAATTGCTTGCTCTGGCGCAGCAAAAATGGAATATACATCGCCTTGTTCAACAACCCTCCCCTTCTCCATTACGGCAACTTTATGACAGATAGACTTAATAACCGCCATTTCATGGGTAATAAGAATAATGGTAAGATTGAGTTTTTTGTTCAGTGTTTTTAGCAGGCTTAAAATCGACTCGGTAGCTTCAGGATCGAGGGCGCTCGTTGCCTCATCCGAAAGTAGCAGGCTCGGATCATTGGCAAGGGCGCGGGCAATAGCAACCCGCTGCTTCTGTCCGCCTGATAGCTGAGCGGGATAGACCTGTATTTTATCGGTAAGATCAACCAGATCGAGCAGTTCATATACACGCGCCCGTATCTGTTCCTTAGAAAGCCCCGAATGCTTGAGCGGATATGCAATATTTTCAAAAACAGTCGATCGATCCAACAAATTGAAATGCTGAAAAATCATCCCTATCTTTTTTCGTACCTGTTGCATATCATGGTTTGAAAGCCGCTTAAAAACTCCATTTTCTTCCCATGTAACGGCAGTACCGTCTACCGTAATCGTCCCGCTGTCCGGCACTTCAAGTAAGTTGATGCACCGCACAAGAGAGGATTTACCTGCTCCGGAATAACCGATAACACCAAAAACCTCGCCGTCATGTACGGTAAGCGATACATCTTTAATCGCTTCAACCGTGTGGTTCGCAAGATAATATGTTTTATTCAGATTTTTCAGCTCTACCATAATACACCGCCATAGCGGCTCACCGTAGCTCGTTTATTCAATACTGTCAACAGTCGGTTACAATCTGGTGGTAATATTTATGAAAAGAGAGCAGCGTTACTACGGCAATATCGCCATACCGAAAGCTGAATATCTGCATATATTTTATATACAAATCCGTAGCAAAACCGTTTCCGATATCTCTGCTTATAAGAAAAACATCATAACATGATTACACAGACGCAAAAAACACTTTTATAAGTTGTTATAATATAACAGCTTATAAAAGCGTTAAGAAAATCGATTTAAATACGATCAATATTTAAACTTATTTTATTTCCACAAGAATTCGGGATAATAGTTTTCTTTAATTTTTTGCGCTATTTCTTTTTTCACGATTTCGCGATCTTCGGGATAGGTCATACCGAACCATCTCTCATCGGTGGTATAACATTTGATTGTTCCGAGTCCCTTTGTAACCAGCATACTCGCTCCTTCCGGCAACAAACATTCGGCTTTTTCGCTTGCAATATTCTTTTTAATAAACGCTTCAAAGAATGTATGAAATCCTTCAAAGGCTTTAAGACTGAAACCGAAGAGATTCATCGAAACAGTCTCTTTACCGGTTAAATGGATTACTCCATCTTCAAGCTGCGAAAGAATTACTCGTTTACCGTTCTCTTCGCCGTAAGAAATCTTGGTATGTTCCTTCATGGAAACCAGCATTCCGTTCTCAACGTTGCATACCCCTCGCGATACAGAACCGGATTCGCTCATCGTATTTTCCAAAATATAGCCGACCATTGCATGATTGGGTGCATAATTATCTAAAGTTGACAAATGTTCTGCCATTGTTTTATACGCCTTACGCCCGTAATAGTCATCTGCATTGATAATAGCAAAGGGCGTTTTAACGGAATGTTCTGCGCAAAGTACGGCGTGGATGGTACCCCACGGTTTTTTGCGGTTTACCGCCTTGGGTAGTTCTTGAGGATCAATGAGTGAGTCAATGGACTGAAACAGATATTCCGCATCGCAATTACGGGCTATCCGGTCAAATAAACGGGCACGGAAATCGGCTTCAATATCTTTCCGAATAACAAATACGACCTTTCCGAAACCGTTATGAACCGCATCGTAAACTGCATAATCCAATAGGGTTTCATTATGCATCCCAACCGCATCTATTTGCTTAACACCGCCGTAACGGCTTCCCATTCCTCCTGCTAAAACCAATAGTGTCGGCTTCATTTCATTCCTCCTCTCTATGATGGCTTTCATCAATTAAATAAACGTCTTAAAAGAAACGCCGATCAATCCGTTTTTGGACTAACCAGCGTTTCAAAAACTCATGAGAAAACATCCCAAGCCTCACATTGTTGGGGCTGTCCCTTTATTGAGCAACAATCGATTGTGTACGCTTACCGCTTATTGACATGGCGGAAAATAACGCGTTTTTCCATCGTTGTTGTATTCTTACCGACGGTAGCGCCTCTCAAATCTTCAACTTCGACGGAAGAGAAAGCATTATCACGTTTGTAATTCGAAAAGAATTCATACATGGCTTTTTCGGCTTCATTTTCGTCAAAAGTGTTTTTGTTTTCTTCGTAC
>CAUVHB010000218.1:0-3645 GCA_963551335.1 uncultured Treponema sp. | reverse complement strand
CCCTTTTTAGTATATACCAGAACAACGATTGTGTCTAGACTTCTTCTCAGAATTCATTGGACAGAGAAGAGAGATGGTATCATACTTGGAATAATCGGCTGCCGTACCTGATACTTTTTAAGATAGCATAGCAACCGCACTGTTCGGATAATTCAAACTGACTAAACAAAAATCAGTCTATATGCTATACTTATAACGCTGTGAAACATATCAAGTATTTTTTTATCAGTTTATCTTTGTTTCTGAGTTTATCGCTCCCCTGCCCTGCCCAGTCTCTTGCCGGAGTTTGGGAAAACGGCGAACGTTTTATTGAATATACAGGGAAGGCAGACGGTACTGAGGCTGATACGCTACGGATCGTTCTAAAAACGTATTACCGCTTTGTGTATGAAGATATGGGCGTCTATCCCGTCAGGGCAAAACAAGACAATACGGGAAATATGTACTCATTGAACATCCGGTATCAAGGAGCACGGGGTTCCGTAACGACAAATGTATGGGTGCATGACAACGGACTGTTTTCCTCATTTTACAAAAAAACACCCTATAAGCTTGTGAGCGAGAGACGAGAGACGCCCGCCTCCCCCGCGTCTGCATCGGCGGATACACATTCGCAATCGGGATATTCCCCATCAGCCGCAGTTTTGGACGGTTTTTGGGTTGAACAGGGTTTTCGCGACGGTATTTTAATCTATCAGCAAAAAGCTCCTGCATTTTTTGATGCTTTTTTCTTTAACGGTACGCAGTACATCAAATTCCGCTATTGGACAGGTGATTTTGAATACAAAGAAAAATATGCAGGATTCGCATTCGAGGACGGCTTACAAGTAAGCGTTCCGAAGTTTATCCGGCAATATGACACCATATACAGCTGCATAACCGATAATGGTTCAAAACTTAAGAACTATGAAAAAGGGAGCATAACAATCAGCGATGGCGGTAGTGGTATACAGCAAATAACACTTACGCCCCAAGGCGGCGGACCGGGAACCCATGCAACAGGGGATGTGTATCCGAATCAAAAATATCCGAAAGTACAAGGGCTTCCTTTTCATTATAGCAAAACGGATGCCGCCTTTGCATTCGGCGAACCTTTTTTAACCCGATCATCAATTTTAGACTTACAGAAAGAGATAAGTCGGCATAACAGCCTAAAACGACCGCCGCCTGAGCCGCTCCTTAAAGCCGATGAGCTTGATTTCTATTGGGAGCGGATTAGAGAAATACGCAAGCAAGACTAAATGAATCACAAGTATATCAGGCTCTGTCTTTTTGTTATTCATAATTGAGAATCGATGAATTACGGAACTTTTATAATTGACGATACCGGTAATAGATGATAGAATTACGCCTATGAAAGTAGTTTCCGCCGCAACGATTTTTCTTGCAATAAGCGTAATATGCTGCTTGTTTTTCATCATACGGGCGATAAAAAATAGAAAAAGCACGCAAGTAATGCGGGTATATAATATTATATTGGCTATACTTATGCTCTTATCTATAGCGGCAGCGGGTTACTTCCGATATATTTCTTTTCCGTTCAGCTCGTTAGCGCTGGGCATTCTCTGCTTTATCCTGTTGGCGGTGGTTGCCGCAAACGATATGATGTACCGGCAAGAATATGCAGCGTTAAAAACGGAAATAGCATTGCTGCAGGAAGAACTGATCAATGCCCAGCGCCCTGACGAAACCGCTATACGGGCAAAAGAACTGTTACCGGTCGGCAATACTTTCTTAATAAAAGCGGCTGAAGCGATACGTCATCGAACCGATATTGCAGGTATTCTCGGTTTTATCAATAAAATCATGATCGAACGACTCTTTGCGGATGGAGGTGTCATCCTCACCATCGGTGAAGTTGAAGATGTACTCAGCGTTAAGGCATACGGAGGGAGTTATCCGCCGCCGTATAAATTACCTGATGATGTACCCCACCGACAAGAACAGGTTGCCACTAATTTCAGATATGCGGAATTTCCGCTCAACAATTCGTTTTTCGGTGAGGCAGCTCATTCGGCAAAACCTATTTTGATTGCAAATGCGCAGGAAGATGATAGAATCGTTATCAACGGAGAGGAGCCGTTTCTCCTACCGGGTTCATTACTTACCCTTCCGATGGTCTATCGGGATACGGTAGTGGGTCTTATTTCTCTATCACGAAGTACCGAGCATGCGCCGTTTACCGACTCAGATGTGCAAATCGGCGAAATATTGGCGAGCTATGCAACGGCAGCGCTTAGACTGATATATGATTTGCAGGAAGAGACGGAATTAAACACGATTGAAAATGAAACGGATATTGCGAGCCGTATTCAAAAAGTCTTGCTTCCTAAGAAGCTCATCGACACAGCGGACTTGAGTTTTTCGGTGCTTTTTAATCAGGCGAAAGGCGTTTGCAGCGACTACTATGATATTATTCAGAATCAAAAAGACAGACTTTTCTGTATTACTGCCGACGTTGCCGGTAAAAGTATCCATGCCTGTATCGTTATGGTAATGATTCGTTCATTGCTTTATCTTATTACCAATACGGCACAGAATACTCAGAGTATTCTCGACATTTTGAATAAGGGGATTACCGGAAAAATATCGATTGACCACTATGCAAGCATATCGTTATTGGCGTATATTCCTGTAGAGAAGAGCATTGAGTATGTAAATGCCGGAACACAGTCTCTCCTTTTGTGGAAAGCCTCAACAAAGAAATTAGTCCGGCTTGAACAAAAATCGGATCCTATCGGTGTAGATAGTAAATCGGTGTATACCTGCAAAAAGATTCAGGTTGAAAAAGGAGATATTGCCGTTTTATTTACCGATGGCGTTGTTGAAACGCTTAATGAACGAGGGGAGTCCTTTGGATTAAAAGCTCTTGCGGAACTTTTGGCTGCAAATGCTACATCGCCTGCAAAAGCAATGACCGAGAAAATTAACAAGCAAATAAAAACATTTATCGGGAAGACATCACCTCATGATGATCAGACGGTGATGATTATTAAAGTGAAATAGAGGTAAGGAGGACAGATATGGAACTGAAAATCCGAAAAAGCAAGGATGTATACATTGTTGATGTAAGCGGGGAAATGGATTTATACAATTCGTATAAACTAAAGGAATTGATTGCAAAGATGCTTGAACGTCAGATTCAATGTATTGTACTCAATCTTGAAGAAGTTGAATATATTGATTCTTCCGGTATCGGCGCATTGATTTATATCTGTTCGACTTTAAAAAAGAAAAACTTAAAATTATATATTACTAATATTCACGGTTCGGTAAAAAAAGTTATCGAATTAACAAAATTGATGGGCTTCTTTCCAATTACTAATAGTTTGGAAGAGGCGCTGCAAAAATTAGCCGATAGCCAATAGGAGAATGTTACGATATGATCAAAGAATTACGCGTTGACGGAAAAGATCCGTTGTTTGATAAGACCGGCATGCTGTATAAGGAATTCCCTTCAGATTTCCGGCAAATTCGCTATTTCACCCTTTTGATTGTCCAGTCGGCTCCACTGGAAATTAAAGGAATTAACCTGCTTGAGCAGCAAATCAGTGAGATCATTAAAAATGCCGTAAAGCATGGAAATAAATGCGACCTTACAAAGAAAGTAAAGGTCTGGTATGAATTCAGCCCCGAACATGCTCA
>CAUVHB010000217.1:0-3650 GCA_963551335.1 uncultured Treponema sp. | reverse complement strand
GGATGTCCAAACAAAATAAACAGAATAAACAAAAAGGCGCCGAGTTTGATGTATACGTTCCTCATTTAGATGATTACAAAACCGGCGCTTCACCAACCGTGCCGGGCTATTCCCCGTACCGCATACAATGATGCTTTAGCGGCTCTTTCTTTCATATACGGCAGCTGCTTCTTTTGCTTGCTGGAAAGCCCCCCAATCCGGCGTATGCGGTATAAAAAAGCCATCTGCAGCAAGAGATTTTCTTACATCGATCATTCCTGCTTTTTGCTTAGCTGCTAAAACTCGCAGTACCGCTTCATCAAGCCGCTGGGCAAAACTGGTGTCCGCGCGGGCTTTTTCTGCAATGGCTGTAATCAACGGATAGATTTTCGACAGCGAACACATCACCATATCGCACCCCGCGGCGATTGCACGCACGGCGTTTTCCTCGGGGGAGGCTCCGTTTTTTCTTAATGCCTGCATTGCAATATCGTCCGTGATGATAAGACCGTGGAACCCCAAATCATTGCGGAGCAAGGCGATTCCTTTTGCAGAAAAACAGAATGGCGCCGCCTCGATAACCGGTACCGTAATATGAGAAATGAGCACGGCAGCTGCGCCATCTGTAATTGCAGGTCTAAAGGGCGCACAATAGCGGGTTACGAACGTTTCATAATCGACGGTTAATTCCGCGGCACCTTTGTGCAAATCTGCGGCGCTGTTGCCGGGAAAATGCTTGACTACCGCGAGGATACCGGCTTTTTGCATTCCGCGTACTGCCGCCGCCGCATACTGCCCCGCTTGTTCCGGTTCGGAGCTGTATGCCCGCGTACCAAGCGCCGCCGCAACCTCTTCTGTTCTTGCCTCGGCAACCGGTGCAAGGTTGAGGTGAAGCCCAAGTTCTTTCATCTGTTGCCCCAACAGCCGGTATAATTCCTCTGTTTCTGCGATGGAAAAACGCTTGCCAATTTCTTCTGCGGCGGGGACTGGGACGGTGATGCGGCGGGTTCGGTATACAGCGCCGCCTTCGTTATCCAGTGCAAAAAGCGGCGGGATAAAAGTATGACCGGAACGGAGCGCCGCTTCCTGAAAACCGTGCACTGCCGACTGTAAAAAGGCTGCAACCGCTTGCGGCGTCTCTGCAATATTATACCCAAACAAAAGCACAGCGCCGGGAACCGTTCCCTTCAACGATGCGATGCTGTTTGCATCCGCTGTTTTGCTGCCAGCAATATTGACCATCAGCACTTGCGCCGCTTTTTCTTCAAGTGAAAGCTGAGCAACGACGGATTGAGCAAGCATAGTATGAACCGAAGCCGCATCTTGCGCTATAGCCGCCGGTACCGCATCGCTGCAACTTTTTGATGAGGCGGGAGCGGTCTGCACGGAAGTTTGAGAAGTTTGAGACGTTTGAGGCAAGGTTGCAAAAGACTGTGCCGCTACATGAGAAACGATACCAAGAAAAACAGCTGCAGCGACAAAGCAACTGTAGCGTATTTTTTTTAGGAGAACCATAGAGAATTTTTTCCAGTATGCGACTGCCGATAATTAAAAAATACTGTCGGTTCCGGCGGTGTTCCCTCCGTTACCGGCAGAAAGGCTATTAATGGATTTCCGCAAGCGGGTCTCCCTCGCCAACCTGTGCACCGGCGGCTGCCACAAAGTGTACCGTACCGGCAGCGGGGGCATTGATTTCCAGTTCCATCTTCATCGATTCAAGTATGATAACGGTTTGCCCTTCGCTGACCTTTGTTCCTTCCGCAACGCTGTAGCGAAGTAGGGTTCCAGTTACCGGTGCAAGCAGTTTTGTACCGCTGCCGCTTGCTGTAGGCGTCGCAGCCGGTTTGGGCGCGGCTGTTTGAGGAGCTGCTTGTAGTGTTGCCGGTTGTGAAGCCGGTGTAGCTTGCGCCGCAGCCGATGCTTTTTGACCGGTGGATGCGTTCGCTGCTGGTTTTGCTGATGCGGCGTTCTCTTTTACCGTTACGGCGTAGGCAGTACCGTTTACGGTAAATGTTCCGTTAGATGAAGAAACTGCATAGTCGGTACCATTCACCGTTACCGTGTATGAACCGCTACTTGCGCCGCCCGCAGTTTTTTTCTCCGCCCCCGTAAACACCACAGGCCCTTTACTGCGCTCTTTAAAAAATTTAGGCGCAACTTTGGGAAACATCGCATAGGTCAAAACGTCTTCGATGGAATTGCCCGCGCCATTTTCTTTTGCTTCCGCTTTCATTTTATCCATTTCGTTCGGAATAAAATCGGCAGGGCGAGCTGTAACAGGAGCAGCAACCTTTGCTTCTGCCAAAGCGATTTTTACTAGTTCTTCATTGCACGGGGCAGGAGTTTTACCATACCGACCGATAAGCAAGTCGCGCGTTTCTGCCGTCAATTTCTTATACCGACCGAACAAGACATTGAATACCGACTGAGTGCCGACAATTTGACTAGTCGGGGTAACAAGCGGAATATAGCCGCAATCTTTTTGAACAATCGGAATCTCTTTTAAGACCGCATCCATTTTATCGGAGGCTTTCAGGTCGCGCAGTTGGTTTTCAAGATTGGAAAGCATACCGCCCGGTACCTGCGACACAAGGATACGGGTATCCGCACCGAGGAAGCTCGATTCAAACTGAGCGTAATGCTTGCGCACTTCGCGGAAATAGGCAGCAATTTCAAGCAGTAGGTTGATATCCAAACCGGTATCCATCTCGGTACCGCGGAAAATTTCTACCATAGTTTCAGTCGGACTATGCGAGGTTCCCATCGACATAGACGAAATCGCAGTGTCCAAAATATCGGCTCCCGCTTCTGCGGCTTTCAACAGCGTTGCCACAGAAAGCCCTGTGGTTGAATGAGTATGAATATTGATAGGAATACTTGTCTTTTTTTTAATCGCCGTTACTAAATCAAATGCATCAAAAGGTTTTAAAAGCCCTGCCATATCTTTAATACAGATGGAATCCGCGCCGAACTCAGTGTATGTTTTTGCCAGCTCCGCATATTTTTCTATTGTATGATAGGGCGTTGTCGCAAAGGAGATCGCCATTTGAACATGCTTGCCGGTTTTCTTTGCCGCATCAGCCGCACGCTTCAAGTTGCGCGGATCATTGAGCGCATCAAAGATACGAAATACGCCGACTCCATTATCAGCGGCGGCTTTTACAAACGCATCGACAACATCATCGGCATAGTGCCGGTAGCCCAGTAAATTTTGCCCACGCAGCAGCATCATAATGGGCGTATTCGGCAGGGCTTTATGCAAAGAGCGCAACCGCTCCCACGGATCTTCATTTAAAAAGCGGATACATGCGTCGAACGTTGCGCCCCCCCATGCTTCCAAACTCCAATACCCAACGCTGTCCAACTTGCTGCAAATAGGCAGCATATCTGCGGTAGTCATGCGCGTTGCATGCAAAGACTGATGAGCATCTCGTAATACCAAATCGGAAATCCGAACTTTGTGTGCCATACATTACTCCTATGCGGTTCATCGATTGAACAGTTCATAGATTGAACATTATGAATGATGATTATGAATGATGATATTGTTTATTAGCGCTTTATGCAAGGTATACCCCTTTTACAATTTATAGTTACACAGTTTCGGAGGCGGAAGCAATGTTGCCGGCAATGAGAATTTTGGGATACACGGTAATGCCGAGTTTTTTTTC
>CAUVHB010000216.1:0-3675 GCA_963551335.1 uncultured Treponema sp. | reverse complement strand
AAGAATTCAGGCATTCTTGCGCCGCCTGATCGGGCGTATAGATGGTACTCATAGTGTGCGTCCTATTGTAGCAAAAACGATGGACTAGAACAACGCGTAACAAACCGATGCCTTTGCGGCTCTAGGACAAAAGCCTGAAAATCTGGTATAATTCGGTATGCGGCTGCAGCTTGATTGCGGGAAAGGGTGCATAATAGAAACTCATTTACCCGCTTTTATTATGGGAATCGTCAATGCAACCCATGATTCGTTTTATGAGCCGAGTCGTGCGGTAAGCATAAAAAAAGGCTTGGAGCGGGTGTTAGCTTTGGAGGCGGAAGGCGCCGATATTATCGATATTGGAGGAGAATCTACTCGTCCTGGTTCTTCCTATATCAGTGAAGAAGAAGAGCTTGAACGGGTTATCCCCTTAATCGAGGCTGTACGAACACGCAGCGCTGTTCCCCTATCCGTAGATACCCGGAAAGCGGCGGTTATGAAGGCTGCTTTTAAGGCAGGAGCAACGCTGTGTAACGATATTTCCGCCCTCACTGACGATCCGACGCTCGGTACGCTCATTGCAAAAGAAGACGGTGCAGTTGTGTTGATGCATAAACGAGGAGCGCCGCCGACAATGCAGCAGGAGCTTCCGCAGTATGGAAATGTCGTAACGGAAGTGCGGGATTATCTTGAACAGCGGGCGCTGTATGCTTTAAACTGCGGAATCGCACATGGGCGTATCATCATTGACTACGGCATTGGCTTTGGCAAAACGGTTGAGGATAATTACCGGCTGATTGCGGCAAGCGCGTATTTTACCAGCTTGGGATATCCGCTGTTGGTAGGACTTTCGCGCAAATCGTTTATCGGCGCCGTTACTGGACAAGCGCCCGAACAACGGCTTGTAGGGACACTGACTGCGACAATGTATGCAGTGCAGCAGGGGGCTTCCATCATGCGGGTACACGATGCGGCGGAAACGCGGGAACTATTACTGGTGTTAAAGGAATTGCGAAAATATGGAATTCATTAGAGATATGCTGTCGTTCTACCTCTCCTATATCGGACCGGTGCTGGATGTACTGCTCCTTGCATTTCTGATGTATAAGTCATATCAGATACTGATTAAAACGCAGGCGGCACAGCTCGGTAAGGGAGCGTTGTTGATGCTCCTTATCTATGCAGTTGCATTCTTGCTGCACCTTACAACGCTGCTTTGGATATTGAATACGCTTGCAACCGGCGTTGTTATCGGTGCGGCGATTATCTTTCAGCCTGAACTGCGAAGGATGTTCCTGACGATGGGGCAGAACGATTGGTTTAGACGCTCCCGTTCTCAACATAGTCATATTGATTACGTTTTAACTGCCGCCGAGCGCCTTTCTGCAGAACGCCGCGGTATGCTAGTCATTTTTTTAAGACAGAATAACTTAAAAGAAATTATCGAAAATCCGTCCGCAACCCGAATTAACGCAGAAATCAGCTCGAACCTCCTTGTTACGATTTTTGAATTTGACACTCCATTACATGATGGCGCCGTTGTGATCGATAACGGACGGATTATTGCGGCGGGCTGCTATCTACCGCTTACCAAGCAGGAAGATATCAACAAGAGTTTCGGAACACGCCACCGTGCGGCGCTCGGTATTGCGGAAGAAACAGATGCAGTTGTGCTTATCGTTTCAGAAGAATCGGGCGCAATCAGCCTTGCATACGATTCAAAGCTGTATTACGATCTTACCACGGACAATATCGAATCGGAACTGACGTATTTGCTTAAAGTTAAGGCAAAGACTCAAAACGCCGAAACATCCGAAGGAAGCGCTTCATGAACGTAAAACAAATACTGCTCCGGCTGACCGAAAATTGGCCGGTTAAAATTATCTGTCTGGTCTTTGCCGTGTTTCTGTCAGAGTTTTATCGCGGTACGCTTTTAGATAAACGATACCTCATTGTGCCGCTTGCCGTTGAAAACAGCGGCGCCCTGGCACCGGCTGAGCAATATCCCGCTAAAATAAAAGTTACGCTTTGGGGTGATGTTACCGGTATCGGCTCTATCAGCGAAAATGATATTACGGCTTTTATCAATCTCTCGGATTTTAAAACCGAAGGGACGTACCGGATACCTATTGAAACTCGGTTGGCAGGAACGGTAACGCCGCTCGGTAATATGGAAATCAGTACGGAACCGGCAGTCTTAACGCTTCGATTAGCGACAAGTACACGCAAACAGGTACCCGTGACGCTTTCCTTAAAAGGGATTCCTGCCGATGGATATGAGGTAACCGAAAGTTCGCTGGAACCAGCCGCTGTTGAAATTGAAGGACCTGCCGAACTCGTTGAAAAAGTTGATGAGCTTGTAACGGAGCCGCTTTCGATAGAAGCTCGAACTAATGGCTTTTCGGGAACAGCAGCCATTATCAACCACGATCCGCTCATTTCGATTATCGGTAAGGCGCAAGTTCAGTCTACGGTTAAAATCAGCGAAACAACGATCAAAAAGCAATTTGATAATCTTCCTATTTATTTTGATAAGCAGAATAAAGGTCTTTCGATAACCGCCGATAAAAAAACCGGTAGTTTGGAAGTACAGGGACCAAAGCGGCTGCTGGAAACATGGAGTCCTTCCGAAAATATACTGACGGTATCATGCGAAAGTATTATCGAACAGGGTGTGTATACGCTGCCCATTGTGCCGGCGCTGTCGGCGGAATATTCTAAATTGAAAATACTGCAAGTGAATCCAAAATCGGTACAGGTAACAGCTGAGCTTCAAGAAGTATCGGGAGAGGATGAGATACATCGATGATTGTTGGATTCGGAATAGATGCCGTTGATATAAACCGAATACAGCGGTGGATGGGGCAGGAGGGGTTGCTTGCGCGGTTTTTTCATCCGCAAGAGTTGATGGAAACCAAAAGCAGGGGCTTAACGGCTGCCTATTCTTTGGCTGCCCGGTTTGCTGCAAAAGAAGCGTATGGAAAAGCGCTTGGTACCGGGTTAAAGGGAATAACATTGAAAAATATCCTCGTTACTAATAATCCGAATGGGAAACCTGAGTTAACCCTTTTTGACGATGCTGCTATACCGTTCCAGCGTATACGTGGCAGCCATATCCATCTTTCATTAACCCATGAAAGCAATATGGCTATTGCAGGTGTTATATTGGAAAGCTAGCCGAGTAAAAGGAAAGAGTTTTGAAAATAGGTATTCTCTAAGACTTTAGGTTTTTAGAAGATGCCCAATACGCGGTACGTTTAAAAGGAGATCCGTAGTATGAAACGTGAAGAAGATCAGCAAAGTAAAAAAGAAGCAGCTATTTCTTATTATTCCAAGGATCAGATTGAATGTCCCGTATGCGGAGCAAAGTTTAAACGGGAAGAAATGTATTCCGGCGGAGGTCGTGTTATTGCCGGTAATTTAACGGAAGAATTACGCCGTTTATATGAACCGTCGGCAAAATACGGAGAAGTATATCCGCTTATCTACAGTATGACTGTTTGTCCGCAATGTTTGTATACAGGCTTTACGCAGGACTTTAGAGTTATCGAAAGACCGATTGCCGACAAACTGCTGGAAGCTATGAACGAACGGTATAGCGCAATAAAAGGTCTTTTCGGTCATGTTAATTTTAACACTACCAGAACGCTTCATGAAGGCGCTGCCTCCTATTATCTTGCATTGATGTGTTATGAT
>CAUVHB010000215.1:0-3698 GCA_963551335.1 uncultured Treponema sp. | reverse complement strand
AAGGCTGCCCGCGTTATGCAGCCTTGTCAATCATCAATCTTTGTACCGTTAATCGGATCATTCAAACATACCTGATGACAGAGGGAAGAACGATGAAACATATAAAAAAACGTACAGCGCTTTTACTCGTGAGTATATGCTTTGCACCTGTTTTTGCTCAAACCATTCAAAACGGCGTGCTCGATCTCCGCCGAAATACTTTCAATGACATTCAAAGTTTGTCAATAAGCGGCAAGATGGGGTTCTATAATCGCCAGCTGATCTCTTCGCCGGATGAGGTGCGTAACCCGACCGTATTTATTGAATGTCCGAAAGAATGGAGCTCAATCGCGTTATCTGACGGAACAAAGATGACGGCGATCGGGTATGGTACCTATACTTTGCAGATTTTACTACCGGAGCAGCATCCGGAATTGGCGATACAAATTGTTTCACCGGTTTCAGCATGGAGCCTCTATGTCGATGGAGAATTGAAAGATCATTCAGGACAAGTTGGGTCTTCGCGGAACACCTCTGTTCGCGGGGAAGCGGATATTCTCTATTATATCCCAAAAGATGTTACTGAAGTATGCCTTGCCGTTCAGGTATCAAACTTTTTTCATTCAAGAGGCGGTATCTACCAAACGATCAAGCTTGCCACAAAGACAAAAATGGACAGCGCCAATCTCGCCTATCTATTTATCGATATCTTTGTTTTTGGGTTTGGCATTGCAATGATTATGTACCATCTTGCGCTCTATCTCTTTCAGCCTACGAATAAAAGTCTCCTATGCTTTGTGTTCTTCAGTAGCCTCGTTGTACTCCGCAATATGGTAAAAGGACCTGTTTTTAGACTTCTTTTTTCTTCCCTATCGTGGAGCATTGATACTAAAATCGACTATCTCACCTTTGCCTTACTCGGGTTCTCCGTCATTGCCTATTTTGCTTCTCTCTATCCGAAGGATACCCATACCATTATCAACCGTATCATTACGATTGAAGCGCTCGCATACGGGGCGTTGATTTTAGTTACGCCGTCGTATATATACGGTAAACTCATACAAGTCCAGCAGTTGGTGATGGTTATGATTATCGTGTACGTCATCTATTTAATCGTGATACTGTTAAAACGCAAACGAGAAGGCGCAATCTTTATTGTTGTCGGCATTGTCATTCTGATCGTTTTCTCGCTCAACGATTTGTTTTATAGCATGATGCTGGTCACAACCGGAAATTTGTTGCCCTTCGGCTTCTCCACATTTTTGCTCGCGCAAGCATTCGGATTTGCATGGAAGACGCATATCGTCCATCGCCAAACTGAAGCGATAAAAATACAACTGGCGGATTCCGACAAACAGAAAACGCTTCTATTTGATGAAATCAAACACACGAGCGATATACTGCAACGACAAGAAACGGTGCTGTCGCAAAATATGGACGGAGCAGAACACGCGATGCAAGCCTTATCACTGCAAGTGCAAACGTTAAAATCAGAAATGTCCGAACAAAGCAACCAGCTCCGCGGTACGCAAAATGCTACCGATAGTTTTAATGCGTTCTTGAATACGATGCGCCAAGGTATTGAACGCCAAGCCAATGCTGCGGAAGACACGGTAACGCAGATTAAACAATTAAACGATGCGACGAACGGACTTACGGAAAGGTTCAACGAAATAAACCGAAACTTTTCTTACATCCGTGAAGCGAGCGAGGCTGGAAAACATCATTTAATTACCGTTACGGATATTATCAATGCCATTTACGAAAGTTCGGAAAGTTTATTGGAAACAAACCAAATTATTACCGCTATCGCAGAGCAAACAAACTTATTGGCGATGAATGCAGCCATAGAATCCGCGCATGCAGGAGAAGCAGGCAAGGGGTTCGCTGTTGTTTCCGATGAAATCCGTAAACTTGCAGAAAACTCCGCGTCTGAGGCTGATAATACCGGTAAGGTGTTAAAGCAGATCAATAAAAGCATTATGGAGTCGGCAGCGGCTTCGGATATATTGAGCAAAAGCTTTGACAATATCAATACGCAGGTCAATAACTTCCAGACGATATTAGTGGATATTTCATCTTTCTTAAAGGATGTCGATGCGCAGGCAAAAAAAATGAACAGCGCTATGCAATTATTGGCTGATGAATCCAGCAGTGTACAAGCGGAACAAACGGAAGTGCAACAACTGAGAAGCAAGATCAATGAAAGTTTTTCCAGCCTCTTGCAAGCGACAGAAAAAGTGCATACACAAATAGCGGCTATGTTTACCAATATCAACAGCTTAAATGATGTTGTGCAAACAACCCGCGGGGTCGAGGCGGAAACGAGTGAATCGATTGGTACACTCAATGCGCTGATTACGCACACAGAGCACCTGCAAAATATTAAAATGAATGAATAACTGCACGCGGCATCAGTTTTGCCGCGTTAACAGCTGAGGCCAAAAATCTTATATGTTTACAAGCAGCTCCTGAGGATACGCAATCGACCATAAAAAAAGCCCCTGCGGAGGGGCGGTTTCTCCTGCATTCCGGCGATCTTTTGAGCGCAGAACTGCCTCAAAATCTTCTTTCGTTCCGTTTTGCTGTTCATAATGCAGTAATGTTCCGGTTATCGAGCGTACCATACGCCAGAGAAATGCATTGGCGGAAATTTCAAACACGAGAAACTCCCGATCGATAAAAAAATGAGCCCGATTGATATAGCGTGATTTGCTTTTACTTTGGTCGCCGGCGGCGGAAAACGTCGTACAGTCCAATTCTCCCGACAAAACGCTCGCCATGCTATTGAGTAGGTCAATATCCGGTTCTCGCCGTATGTGCCAGCAATAGGGTAATTGGTGCGCACAGGCGGTCTTCCCGCAGTGAATAAAATATCGGTATGTGCGCGAGCGAGCGCTGAAACGAGCGTGCAGGTTATCGGAAACATGGGACGCTTCCATAATCCGTACATCCTTGGGCAGCGCGGAATTGAGCGCGGGAATAAAACTTTCCGGCTTAATCCGTGTTATATCGGTAACAAAGTGAGCCGCCTGTCCGCAGGCATGGACACCGGCATCAGTTCTCCCCGAGCCGAAAAGTTCGACGGGATGTTTATGCAACAGTGCGAGCGCCCGCTCAATTTCGCCCTGTACGGTACGGAACGATTCCTTCCCGCGCTGCAGCTGTTTCTGCCATCCATGAAAGCGCGTCCCATCGTATGAGATGCGGAGTAAGATATTTCGGCGGCTGAAACCGTCCATAGTTCCCTGTGTTACGGCGCAGGAAGCTGAGGCATTATCCACTCCGCATGAATCAGTCGTCATCATCCGTTTCGTTTAGTTCAAGCTTCAAAGCATCATAAAGCGCTCGGGCATATTCCAAAATCGGACCGGGTTTGCTTTTAGAGGATTTTCCAAGCCCGAACATCTTTGCCAATGCAATTTTATGCATTTCCAGTCGTTTCAGCCGTGTCGCGGTATCCAGCCGCTGCCCGTACCGATATTCCAGTAAGGCTCCTAAATAAATCACACCGTCATAACCGTAATTTTTATCTACATCGGGGCCGAAAGATTTTAAGCCTGCAATCATCTCTTTACCGGTCGTTTCCAACTCAAGCGCACGCCGGTACAAGAACAGCGCCTTTTGATAAAACAACTGTGAAATATAGGTATAGTTTTCCTCAGGCTCTTTTTCTCCCAGTGTTGAAAAGAGCCACGCAGCGCGGAGTGCACATATTG
>CAUVHB010000214.1:0-3704 GCA_963551335.1 uncultured Treponema sp. | reverse complement strand
AACATCTTCCAACTAATTTCAGTAATACTGTCAGGTATTGTTACGCTTGTTAAAGAACTGCACTCATTAAAAACTCCGCCGCCGATTTTCGTAACGCTATCCGGTACCACAACACTTGTTAAACCGGTACAGCCGGAAAATACTTCTTCGCCGATTTCAGTAATACTATCGGGAAGAACCAGACTGCCTACTAACTTTTTTTTATCAACTACGGAGATTAGTGTCCCATCTCTTATGTTCAGCAGTTTGAGATTTGCTTTTTCTTCTGCCGTCAATAGCAATTCATCTACGCTTGCAATATCGTCTTTATTGATAGTCAGCATATCACACTCCATCGCAAATAAGCTTCAGTTTCCTATCGTCAGTATAGAACATTTTTACCTTTGATGGTATGCTCATAGACAGCAACGCGGGATATAGCGAAGCTGCACGGCAAGAGGTAGAGCTGAGCGCAAAGGACTATTTAGCTTGGTTGAATGCATTGAGGGAACATAAGGCATAATCGACAGAGAAGAACGTTTGAATTATTGCATATTCTTTTGCTTTTTTCAGCAAGGCTCTGTATTGGGGTATGTTGATAGAAATCTACCTCCTATATCATTTACCAATTCAATATCGATATATTTCCGATACTGCTCAAAGTCTTTATCTAATGTAAATATCAAGAAATTATTATTATGAGCAACGCTGCATATCAAATAATCGATATGTGAGCCTTGGATGCCGCATCTTTTTATAATTATAAGAAGGATGATATTCAATTTTTCCGAATAACTGTATAAGCTCTTCAGATTTTCGCCGTTCAATGAACTCTTCAAGCGCTGTGTTTACCGTTTCTCTTTTTGTACTGTATCCGCCGATTTTATAAGCGGTATTGAGTAATTCTTCATTTATTGCAAGATTTGTTGCCATAGCTTTCACCTCAGTATTTATTTTACACATACTATTGTGTAGAATCAAGTAATACGAGAGAGTCTCCCACTTTGAATTCATGCTTATCAAGATATACGGAATATTTTATCGATTTGGCATATTCTACCATTCCGATTCTTCGGTTACGATGCCATTGACATTTTTGATTGTTTGCGCCACTATCCCTACCCTTGTATTTTACGGAGGTTTTTATGACATCTAAAAAGTGTTTACAGGCAGCTATAGGGGCTGCTCTGGTGTCGGTGTGCCTGCTTGCAGGCTGTGCCAGTGTTCCTGCTACCGCAGTATCGGATACTGCAGTAGCTTCAGGACTTGCTGTTATGAAAGGTTCATGGCAGCCTCTCAGCCGTTTTGAAGATGATGCTGTTTTGCAGGATGTATACGCCAAAAATGCTGCTGCAATGCCGTACTATAGTGAAGGCGGATTAAAAGCCGCAGTACATTATGCGGTGGCTGCGCCAGTGATAAAAGCTGTTTTTGACGGTTCAAATACGGTAGCGTTTACTGTACCCACTGCCGACGGTTCTGAGAAAGAGGTTTTGTGCGAATATACCTTTAAAGGTACACGCCCCATGGTTGAAGATTCGACTCGCAATTGGATCACATTTGAAGCGGTAAAACCAATTCAAGAATTAAAGAATCTGCGCTATTTTGTTGTTACAGCTCCTCAAGTTGATAAAAAAACCGGAATAAAATCATTTGATGCCCGCTTCGGCAAATGGGGAATTCAATCGTTGGTACATGGGGATCCTTTGAAGCGAGCTCCTTTTGTAGAAGCAAATCTTCCAAAAGAAGAGGTACTTAAACAGTTTACGGCTGTTATCAATACAGTGGCAGCAGAAAAATTACCGAAAGAGCCGCTTGCGTTGTATAATGGCAAATGGGTAAATTCAGTTACCGTTTGCGAAGATCCGCGCCCTGCTATTCAAAATGTTTACACGCAATTGATTAAAGAATTTGCCGGACAAAATCCGAAGGGTGGTGATTATACAAAAAAAGATATAATGGCACTGGTGTACAAGGCATTCGGTACCGCCGATGATTTTACTCATATTGAATTTGTTGCAAGAAATGGTAAAAATGAGATTATCGTATGGAAAGGTGATAAAGAAGTCAGCCGCAGTTCATATATACAAGATAGTGCACATGCCGCACATCCGGCATATCGTGCATTTTCCGCAACTGATCCTGCATTTAAAGGCAAGTTGGCTCATTTCGCAATTACCATTCCCCACGCTGTCCCGCCTCATATGCATTTCTGGTACGGGACTTCCGTCGAAGAAGCCGCAAAAATGAAGAGCGCTCCTACCTGTATACGTGCTGATGTATCTGAAGAAGAGATGGTGCAGCATGTCCTTGATAGCTGCCGGAGCTTTTTAAAAGGTTCTATGCATTAAAACAGAGCGGTCTTACCGATGGCAAAAACAACCGTCTTTTTTGCCATCGACAGAGGGATATTAAAGCCGACTGCAACCAGCTCGTCAAAAATATACATCCTTGTACATTTTTGATGAATGCTCTGCACCGGGGTATTGTTGATAAAATCTATATACGAACAAGCTTACTGTCGCACTGAAAACTTTATCTATCAAATTTGTAACGGTGCCGCCGAAGTATGCCGCAAATGTTAAGCTCTGTGTTACAACATAGATTCCTTGAACGGCGTTGTCTACTTGAGGAATGGAGGTATTTGCTGAGTAAAAAAGATAGGAAATGGTGTCGCCCAGAATTGAATTGCTAATGGCTGAGATAAAACCTATCCACATAAAATTTTCGGTTGTGTAAGAAACATCCGTATAAGGGGTATTCTGGTTTGAAGGTGTCTTGGCTTTTTTCCGTTCGGAACAAAATACCAGATGTGCAACTCCTGCGGTAGAAATATGACATAGCATAAAAAGAAGCCCTGTGTTTGCGAAAATGCACAAAAGAGCGTTACTTGCGATTGCACATACAATCCCCGGAATAAGTCCGCACAAGGCTGTTACGGCAATAGTAAGCAGAGAATCCAAATACAAAGGAAAAGCAACAAGCCCTGCAAGATATGAACACATACAATTAATCAGAATGCTTGCAATGGTGAAAATGACTGTAAATATTCTTCGGTTCATTACATTTTTTCTCATTAAAATAGTAGCCCTAAAAGTTGTGCTTTTTCAATCAACTCATGCCGATCGCGAATAAACATTTTTCCGTAAACGGCCGTCCGCTGATTTAAGATTGTTTTTTCCGATTTTCCAAGCCGTTTTGCAATTTCTGCTGTATCAAGATCTTCAGCAAGGTGAATAAAAACTTCTTTCTCTTTTTTTGAAAGACTTTTGTAATTATCAAAAAGATAACTTTTTTCGTCACGGACGATGTGCTTGCCTTTGTTCTGCGGTAAAAGAGTGTGCAAAACTTTGCTTGCAACGCTATTGTAATACGTGTTCCCTGAACCTACCGCAAGGATTGCTTTTTCAACTTCATCAACCGAGGCTTCTTTTGTGATAAAACCTTGAACGCCAATCAAAAGTGCATGTTCTACGTGAATATCATCATTGTACATAGTGTAAACCAGAATTAAAACATCAGGCTTCACACCTCTCATTTTTGAAACCGATTCAAGCGAGTTTTCACCGTCGAGGTTTAAATCGAGAACCACAATTTTGATATCTTGATCTTCATTAAGTTTTTTTACCGCTTCCCGGATTGTTCCGACGCCGATTATCGAAAATGACGGATTTCTGTTTTGAAGCATAAAAATCATTCCGTCCCGTAAACCCGTGTGATCATCA
>CAUVHB010000213.1:0-3709 GCA_963551335.1 uncultured Treponema sp. | reverse complement strand
AATGAAAGAAGAAGTTTCTTTTACAGGCGGGCGTATTTTTGTAAAAGGGAGAAAGACAAAGCGAGGGATAAGAAAACGCGCAGATATTATTCTCTATTACAAGGCGAATATCCCTGTTGCCGTCATAGAGGCAAAAGACAATAACCATACAGCTGGAGCCGGAATGCAACAAGCGCTGGAATATGCAGAAATGCTTGATATTCCTGTTGCGGTTGCAAGTAACGGTGATGGATTTGTCATTCAATATCGGAATAATTGCGGACAAATTGGCAACAACGGGAAACCGATTGTAACTGAGAATGGGGATTTAGATCACTTTCCGACACCGGATGAACTTTGGAAGAATTATAAAAAATACAATAAGCTCGAAACGGAAAAGGCAGTAGAGACCTCTCTTTGTCCATATTTTTTTGACGCTGCTGGCCGTACTCCCCGCTATTACCAGAGAATTGCCATCAATAGAACAGTAGAGGCGATTGCCCGCGGAGAAAACCGTCTCCTGCTTGTTATGGCAACGGGAACCGGTAAAACGTATACGGCCTTTCAGATTATCTATCGCCTTTGGAAATCAAAAATAAAAAAGAGAATTCTGTATTTAGCTGACAGAAACAACCTTATAACGCAAACTAAAAAAGGTGACTTTAAGCATTTCAAGGATAAATGCCATATTATCAAACAGAAGAAAATCGATACATCGTATGAAATCTACCTTGCCTTGTATCAGGGACTGATCAATTATGATGACGAGGCAGATGCTTACAAAAATTTCAGTCCAAACTTCTTTGACCTTATCATTGTAGATGAGTGTCATCGCGGTTCGGTTGATGCTGATAAAGCATGACATAAAATCTTACAGTATTTCAGTTCAGCAACACAGATTGGTATGACCGCTACGCCGAAAGAAACAAAGAATCTGTCAAATATAGAATATTTTGGAGAGCCGATTTATACCTATTCGTTAAAACAAGGAATTGATGACGGCTTTTTGGCTCCATACAAAGTGCTTCGCGTTGGAATGAATGTTGATTCGTGCGGAGGGTTTCATCCCCGGGTGTTCTGCGCCGTAATAGAGGGGATGAAAGCCGACTGCAACCACCTTATAAGAACAACACCCCCGATGCTCTGCGTCAGGGGTGTTGATTTGGAAGGCTACCGCCCTGAACGTGGCAAGACGGATGTAAACGGCGAAATAATAGAAGACCGCCTCTACAATAGAAAAGACTTTGATCGAAGCATTGTTATCGATGAGCGGACTGATGTAGTTGCTAAAAAGATTATGGAATATCTGAATAATTCAGGGCCGATGGCAAAGACCATTGTTTTTTGTGTCGATATAGAACATGCAGAGCGAATGCGTCAGGCGCTGTTACGATACGCCGCTCCGGAAATTACCGGAAAATCTGATACCTATATTGTCCGTATTACCGGTGATGATCCTGTTGCAAAAGGGTATCTTGAAGATTTTATAAACCCGGAAGCGCCGTTCCCAGTGATTGCGACCACTTCAAAACTGATGAGTACCGGTACCGATACTCAGACATGTAAACTGATCTGCCTCGATGCAAATATCGGTAGTATGACAGAGTTCAAGCAGATAATTGGGCGCGGTACCCGAATCAATGAAGACTATGGAAAGCTATATTTTACCATCATAGATTTCAGAAATGTTACCAACAAATTTGCGGACAAAGATTTTGACGGCGCTCCGGTAAAAATAAAAGAGACACAACAGGATGATACGCTTTCCGAAACGTGTATTGATGAAGGTTCCGGCGATGAACAGAGCAATCCTGACACCGGTGAGCATATCGTTTTTGACGAAGATTATGAAAGGGATGATACGGAAGAAACAGTTGCCGAGCCGGAACCGCCGTATGGACCAAAACCGAAGGTCTATATAAACGGTGTAGATGTCAGCATATTAAGCAAACGTCTATTTTCAGCTGCTCAAATAGCGCAGCTGAAAAACACTGCGAGTTTGAGCAAGCTCAAACATCGCTTATTGACGTATGCGCGTTCCGCGCATCAATACAACAGTTTCCAAAATTCCTATTTTGTTCAACTGTTGTATTTTAAGGTGTGCAAACAGTATCTTGATGCAAACGGGCAGCTCATTACTACAAGTGTTAAAGAATATTGTAAAACCGGTATCGTGCAATCTTACCGTTCTTTGGATCATTTCTTGCAGACATGGAACAGTGCTGATAAAAAGAAAGTAATAATAGAAGAGCTTGAAGCCCAAGGGATTATCTTTGAAGAACTGAAAGAAGAAATAAAATCGGACTTAGATGTTTTTGATCTCATTTGCCATATTGCGTGGGACGCACCGGCTCTTACTCGTAAGGAACGGGTCGAAAATGTCCGTAAAAGAAATTATTGGGCAAAGTACGGTGAAAATGCACGCCGCGTCTTAAACGCCTTGCTCGACAAATACGCGGAAACAGGCATAGAAAACATTGAAGAGATGCAGGTGCTTACGATAGAGTCTTTGAAAAATCTGGGAACACCTGCGGAAATTGTAAAAATATTCGGCGGAAAAGAGAAGTATCTGGCTGCACTCAAGGAGCTTGAGAATGAAATATATGCGGCGTAAGATACTGCACGAATAAGATATAGGGAACAAGATGGATAAAATATCGATTAGATTTTTTAATGATACGGAAGTTCGCGCCGTTTGGGATGAAGAACACTCCAAATGGTCAACGCGAATACGAAAAGAACCGTAACTACTGGAAATACTTAAAAGCAAAACTGAAAAAAGAGAATAATCAACTGGGTAGTGTTACTACCCAGTTTAAACTTACCGCGCCTGATGGTAAAAAACGGTTATCAAATGTCATTGATTACAATCAGGTAATAGAACTTGCAAAAAATTTTCCCAACAACAAATCCGTGCCGTTTATCCAGTGGTTCACCTATTCCGAAGAAACAATAGATGCAAAAAGTAAAACAAAGGCATACGCGCTTTTTGAAAGTTCATTGCTGGATAGTATTGAAGTTGGGACGATACAGGGATTACAGCAGATTCATGCCTATCTTTTTGGAGGGCTCTATGATTTTGCCGGTAAAATAAGAACCGTAAATATTTCAAAAGGCGGTTTTCAGTTTGCGGCAGCAGAGTTCCTTGAACAAAATCTTGCCGGAATAGAGAAAATGCCTGATACAACGTTTGAACAGATCGTAGAAAAATATGTTGAGATGAATATCGCGCATCCTTTCCGTGAAGGTAACGGGAGAACAACAAGGATATGGCTGGATTTAATTCTCAAGCGTACATTAAAAAAGTGCATCGATTGGAGCAAAATCAATAAAAGAGAATATCTGGAAGCTATGGCGGAAAGCGTAATCGACTCAGGCAAAATAAAGGTTTTGCTGCAAAATGCTCTGACGGACAAAATCAATGACCGTGAAATGTTTATGAAAGGGATTGATTATTCCTATTATTACGAAGAAGCGGAGTAATATGTACCGTTTTCCGAATGTTTGGTACATATCTTTGCTATATATCCCAAAAAGGAGTATACTTGGGTCATGATGGATTTACTGAAGGAATAGGAGATGGGAGAAAAACAGGCTTGAATTTGCAATTTTTTGTATTGAAAATCTTGCCATTACACTAAAAAAAGGCGGCCGCGAGGTATATGCAGCTCTTGCAGAAACAAGCAGCTTATTGTTTGATTATATCTTGCCGAATTACAATACACTGCAT
>CAUVHB010000212.1:0-3709 GCA_963551335.1 uncultured Treponema sp. | reverse complement strand
TGAAAGGAACTGTAACGGTGTGGGTTGACCGCGGTATGACGATTGAAAAGGGACTTGGAAGAGCCGACCGGATGATTGGTTCGGGCTTCTTTATCGACGCTAACGGGTATATCATTACTAACTATCATGTTATCCAAAGCGAGGTTGATCCCGAATATGAAGGATATTCCCGTGTGTATATCAAACGTGCGGAAAATCCGACGGTACGCATACCGGCAAAGGTAGTTGGCTGGGATACCATCTTCGACCTCGCACTTCTTAAAACGGAAATCAATCCCGAAGTGTATTTTCAGCTCGGCTCTTCGGAAGACTTAAATATTGGCAGCAGAATCTACGCGATCGGTTCGCCAGCTGGATTGGAACAGACGCTCACATCCGGTATCGTGTCGGCGCAAAACCGGCGTCTTTTGTCGTTGGGCAGCGTGTTGCAGATTGATGCGCCCGTTAATCACGGCAGTTCCGGCGGACCGATTATCGATGAAGCGGGGCGGGTACAGGCTATTGTGTTTGCCGGTCTTGAACGCAACGAAGGCTTAAACTTTGCAATACCGGTTGAGCTGCTGCGCCTGATTCTTCCTCAGCTCTACGCAGGCGGAGAAACCGTTCATGCGTGGATGTCCTGTTATGGGGTTTCCGTAAAGGCATCACCGCAACAGGAAGCCGGCACGGAGCTGGTCTATGCAGTGCCAAGTTCGTCCGCGGCTGTTATTCCCGCCGGCGCTGTTATTACGCATCTAAATGGGCGCGCGGTTCCCAACCTAGAAGCATTGCAGTCTGAACTGATGCGTTTAAGCGCTGGTACTATCGTTAAGGTTTCTGGCTATGCACCCGTAAATGATCCGACGGCAACGGGAGTTGTTTCCGCCGCGACCGATACAGCCGGTAGCTCTGCAAGTGGCACAACGGACAGCTCGATCGCCAATACAGCCGGCAGTGCCGCCACCGGTGCAGCTGGCAGATTGTCGGACACAGGAAATAAAGCGATCGATACCAACACGGCTACGGGAACGAGCGGCAACGCAAGCGCTGGCGATACGGCGCGCGCTATGGGCGGAGCCATCGGGACTATGGGCAGGGCAGAATTGGGCGAACACCGTTGGGAAAAAACGCGGCAGGATTGGTATGTACAGCTAGAAGCGCGCCCGAAGCACCCCGCAGAACTGGTCTATCGCAAGGATAACCGCGCACGGACGATGCTGCCGGTGTACGGTATCTATCTGGAAAGCGCCGGCGGAAGAAAGTCTTTCAGGATAACGGGCGTTATTCCCGGAAGCTACGCTGACGAGGCCGGTTTTTCTGCCGGCGACTACCTCGAAATTCGTGATATGGAAGTGCAAAAAGCCGAGGAAGCGCTCTTTACCCGGATTTATACCAAACGCCGAAAATCAGCCTATCTCGATACGTTTATGGATATCTGGGCATACTTAGATAATCCGGCTTACTTTTAGGGATACAGCATAAGCCCATAGCCTTTCAGTTTATAGCCCTCCATAAGGGCAATTGCACCGCTTACTACTAGCGCGATACAAGCCCTTGACCTAACGTAATCTTGCGCATACACTCTATGGGATGAACAAGAAGACAGTTGCTGCATATAGCGGTGCTTTTGTATACGAAATAATAAAAGTTTTTTATATCGCATTTTTTTTGTTGGTCAATCAGCAAGGGGGAACACTCTTTATGTCCAGTACCCTTGCAGCGCTCTGTGTGCCGGTACTTTTGTGGCTTATGCTTGCGTTAAACGAAAAAGACTTCCACTGGGCGCTTTATGCGGCTGCATTGTTCAAATTAACCGCTGTTTGTGCCGAATTCCTCTATATTTTTCAGCGGGGATTTGCTATAATAGGGGGCATCTTTAACTCGGTACATGGCAGTCTCGATTTTTCAAAGGAAGTTATTGTTTTCCTCACAGCCGATACGATACTGTTATTTTATTCATTCATAAAGGGGAGTGTGTATTATGCAAATAATACCGATTGCTAGCGGAAAAGGCGGTGTCGGAAAAAGTCTTCTTTCCGCGAATCTTGCAATTGCACTCGGACAGGCAGGAAAAAACGTTCTGGTTGCCGATCTGGATTTAGGCGCATCGAATCTTCATTTGGTTCTTGGACAGCAATCGAACGCACACGGAATCGGTACTTTTTTGTCGGGAAATTCGTCATTTGAAGACATTATTGTAAACACGGGATATCCGAACGTACGTTTTGTTCCCGGCGACTCCGAAATTCCCGGCTTTGCAGCATTAAAAGCCTCCGACAAACACAGTTTAATTAAAAATATGCTTAAAACGGATGCAGACTACCTCATTCTTGACCTTGGCGCAGGAACACATCTCGGTATTCTGGATTTCTTTTTGCTCTCCCCACAGGGCATTGTCGTTACCGCGCCATCGGTTACCGCAATACTGAACGCATATCTTTTCCTAAAAAATGTCGTATTTCGGATGCTCTACGGAGCTTTTAAGCGAAACAGCCCCGGTTTTAAATACCTTGAAAAGCTCAAGACGGATTCATCATCCATGCAGCGGATGTATATTCCCCGCATTATCACCGAACTGGAAAAAGTCGATCCTAAAAATACCGAGCTCTTTTTGTCCAATTTGCAGAAATTTAAGCCGCGGCTTATTATGAATATGCTCGACGATCCGAAAGATGCTGATAAAGCCTTAAAAATTCGCAGGTCATGTCAGGAGTACCTCAATATCAATCTTGAACACCTCGGTGTTATTTATCGGGATACCATACAGGATACGGCGCTCGCATCACGGCTGCCCGTCATCCTCTACAAACCGCAGGCGATGATTTCTCAGGCAATCTACCGCATTGCCGATAAAATTCTACAGTCTGAAACCGAAACTTTCCAAAATGCGGAGGCTTATGCCGAATATACCGATGAGACGTTCCAGTCTGCTGAATTAGAGGCAGAAACAGACTTCCGCGCGAAAATGGGTTATATCGAAGACCTTATTGGCACAGATGCGCTGTCGATGAGCGATATTGCAGAAATGCTCAAGAGTCAGCAATATGAGATTTCCGTTTTGAAAAAAGAAAATGCTTTGTTAAAGCGGAAAATAAAAACAGCCCTTGAACAAGGGTATCGTATATAAGCGGTATAATATGAAGTGGACGATAAAACAAAACAAGAAAAATAAAAAGTGGTATTTTTCCGTCAGCGACGTAGACAATAAAGAGAACTGCGTATTCCCCGACTATGACGAAATAGTGGCACAGGCTAAGAAAGAAGGAATACCTGCCGAGAACCTAATCAACGCTAGACAGTTTGAACGTTACTTCGATAAAGTATTGTATGGAAACACATTACCGATTCCCCTCGAAATCGAACTTGAGCCGTCCTTTGATACACGGCTTATTATCGATCCAAATAAAACAAAGGCAACGCTTTATATACGGAAAGCAAAAGACCAACCGCGTAATATCGATAGAAAACTAATTACGACAATGCTGAATAACAGCCAAATTGCAAACATCGATTTTAAGGCGCTGGACGAAAAAATAAATGCTTTTATCGACAGTCCCGATCGGGAAGTTGAACTTGTGATCGCAGAGGGTACGCTACCCGGACGAGGCAAAGATCGGTCTCTTATTCCGCATATTACAAAGTTAGACGAAGCGGAAGCTCTTCTGCTCCGTAAAAAACTGCTCCATGCGGTAGAAAAAGCCCGCGAGCAGCCGCAGATGATATACGACAA
>CAUVHB010000211.1:0-3715 GCA_963551335.1 uncultured Treponema sp. | reverse complement strand
TAGAGCGGCGCCTAGTATTTCCGTTCGTGCGTAATTTTACGCTGTACCGCTGCTGCCACGCCGATGACAACCCCATATCCAATAATTGCAGGTAAGCCGCTTTCTATTCCAAACCGACTGCCTGTTATCCATCTATTTTTGCTGTGAATGACATAGGAGAGTAACACGTTCTGATCTGTCTTGAGTGAAATACCGGCAATACCGAGAATGAAAAAATTCCACAGCCCATGTATTACTATTGAGTTGTTTACCGTGTTTTTTGCATACGTTACAGATGAGAACATTACACCGACTGTTATACCGGCAAGCAACAATTGCAAAATATCGATTATATCCATTCCACCTGTTATATGTAGGAGTCCAAATAATGCAGACGGGGCAAATGCAGCAATGGTTCTATTCCATCGTATTTCGACCAACTTCATGATATATCCGCGGAATAGAACTTCTTCACACACACCTGCAGATAATCCGATGCTAAGCGCAAAACATATCTTTTCATATATTTTTATGGTATTAACCGATAATGTACCCTCTATAAAAAAGTAATAAAATCCTATTACGCAGCAAGGCAAAATAATTGAAATACCAATAAATAATTGTGACGGCTTTACATAATTTATCCGAAAAAACTCTAATTGTTTTTTTAAGCCTTTCCGGATATAAAGCGATAGTAAGAAGAAAAAAAACGCAATACTAAAACAACAGTTTAAAAGAGAGATAATACTCTTGATCGTAATGCAATACGATAAAACGTTTACGAATAGCACTGCACTCATATTTGCAATAATGAAAATAATGATGCCGATAATGCAATGCCCGATAGTTTTTAATCCGAATCTATCATCTTCAATAGCAATAAATGTATTCCACATAAAACCTCGCCCCCTGTTCTCTCTTGCATACATTGTAGCTCTTTTCAGCTTTGTATGCTCAACAGCGCGGTAAGCGTTTTTTCAATAAGGGCTTTATCGGCAAAGTAGGTACCTTGAACAGCGGTGCTGCTTCCGCCGCCGCGACCGTTGAGCTGTTGGTTTAATGGTTTTATGTGCGGTTTTAAATCGATGGCATTGCTAACGATGACATAATTGTATGCCGCTGCTCCTTCCGATTCAACTGCCGACAAGGCTGCGCAGGTGTGCATTTTTCCTGTTGCTAAAAGGAGGTTGCAGAACATACGCAGGTATTCGATGCTGAGGTTATCTTCAAAATAAAGCGGCGCAGCGGTTGTGTTTGCAACCGACTCCGCTTTCTGCTTGAGATATTTTTCGGTCATCTCGTGGAGTTGTTGTTGGAGTTTTCCTTTTTCGGCATTTAATTTTTCCACCGCCTCCTGCACTTCGGAAGGCTTTGCTGATAAGCAGCGGGAAATAGCCCGTACCTGTGCCGCTTCTTGCTGATATGCCAGCACCGCCTTTCTGCCGCAGAGCACCTCCAATCGGACGCCCTTTTTTCGGTTTGTAGCGCTGAGAATTTTGATAAGCCCGATTTCTCCGGTTGCGCTCACGTGCGTACCGCAGCAGGCGCAGGCATCAAGCCCCGGAATGGTGATAATGCGCACGGTACCAGAAAGTTCTTTTTTGCTGCGGTACTGCATTGTCTTGCGCTCTTCGGCATTGGGGAAACTTTCTTGAATCGGCAGATTTGCACGGACAATTTCATTGGCACGCTGTTCTGCATCGAGTACTTGCGCATCGGTCAAGGGGCCGCTAAAATCGATGGTGATAAAACTTTCCCCCATGTGGAACCCGATATTTTCATACCCGTAGGTTTGCGCGAGGATGCCGGTCAGAATATGCTCTCCAGAATGTCCTTGCATATTATCGCAGCGGTTTACCCAATCCAATACACCGTGTACCTTTGTTCCGGCAGCGAGTTCCCCGTCGGCAATATGCACAATGCGTTCGCCTGCAAATTGCGTATCCGCTATGTGGAGAGTCCGCTCAGGCTGTCCTTCTACGACAAGGTTGCCCCGATCGCCGGGTTGTCCCCCGCCTTCAGGATAGAATGCCGTATCCGACAGTTCTATTTCGTAGCCTCTTTCGGTTTTTGAACACGCGATTACCGTTGCATCAAATGCTTTGACATACGGTTTGCGGTAATACAGTGCATTAAAGTTTTCCATTATTGTTGTATACGCCCCTTTATTTCTGCAATTAAATGATTGAGTTCAACGCCGGTGCGTTCGCTCGCAATTTTAATCGTCGCCTTCGGCAGCATAATCCGTGCAAGCGGCGTTTTCAGCATTTTAAACTTGGGGCTGATTTCTTCCATTTGATCTTTTAACGCAGGATAATCTTCAAAGATATCTTTTAAAAACGTATCGGCGGTAATCTCCGCTGCGGAAAGTTTTTTATCCCGCTGCGGAGATTCGGAACTCTGCGTATGTGACGTACCGGCTGCACTTTTCGCATCGGCGGTATTGCCGTTATGAGATTCATTTGAGTTTTCTTGGATAACAGTTTGACCGTTTATCTCGCCGCCTTTTTTCCACGTCAGCAGCGTTTGCGAATCGGTTAAGCTGCGGATATGCGTGCAGTCTTGCATCATCTCAAGGATACCGCGGAATTTTCCAGTTTCATCGCGGACTGCCGTATACAGAATGTAGATAAAGATGCCGGGTTTATTGATCCAAAATTCCGCAGAGTCCTGTTCGCCCGATCGGAACTTTTCAATAATCTCTTCGACGATATGCACGCTTGCCCGCGGGTGGCAGTTCTTAACATTCCGCCCGATGACGTTTTTGCTGCGCGGAAACACGCGGTGTTCCGTATCGGAATAAAAGCAGACCATTTCATTTTCGTCTACATACGAAAGATCGACCGGTAGGTGCCGGTAAATCAAATTAATCTGTTCGAGTGTCAACTTACCGGTTGCCACGTCAAAAACGGTATTGTTTCCACCGCTAACAGTCAACCCATGCTTGCGCAACACCGCCGCAAGGTCGTCTGTCAACGATGCAGCATTGACAGCCCCCGTTTCCTGATCCTCCTGTGCGTGCATATTCTGTTGTGTCGTTGCGGTAGTTGCATGAGCCGCTGCACCACTGTCGCTGTCGTTTATCCACGCAAAGCCGATTTCTTTGTCGCCCGACTTCATCTCTTCAAATTCTTTTTCATTGATCATCGCAAGCGAAGTAGGATACAAAATTGCTTCTTCTTTTTGCAGTAAGTCGCGTACATCGGCAACAATCGAAGATTGCACCGCAATAAATTGATCGTCGGCATCATCTTCCAGCAGCTTTCGCGCATCACGGATTTCATCACGGATAAAGTTGTCCAACGTCCACATTGTTGTCGTAGGCCGGTCAAAGCCTTTTTTTTCCAAAATAGAATAGAGCTGATTTTGCTTGCGCGATAGGTGTATTCTGAACTGATCCAGCCGGTCATATATATCGAGCCACTGATTTTTGATAAGCGGGTATTGCACAAGGTCTTCAATTTCCAATAGGATTTTTTTGAGCGCATCGTTTTCGCGGTAATAGCACATGATAGGATGATCGTCGGGTAAGTCAGGGCGGCTCGTATCCATAATGTCCTCAAAAAGCTCAAGCATTTTCTGAATGTCTTCTTTTTGGCATTCATTTTCATCAAATTCCTTGAGTTCCTGTTCTGCGAGGGCGATCTCGTACGGTTTTAACGTACCGACCTTTTCCTTTAATATCCGTTTGGCATCTGTCAAGCTGATTTTTCCTGCATTATAGTCATTCTTCAGC
>CAUVHB010000210.1:0-3726 GCA_963551335.1 uncultured Treponema sp. | reverse complement strand
CGTCCGCCTGCTCAGGCGGTGTCAGTCGGAATACGCCATTTTCTGCACACACAACCGCCGTTTCAATGCCATTATGCACATCTTTCGTAAATCCGTGATTTTTTACTAAACCTTCATAAATTACCCGGATTCCGAAGCTATGTCCGCCGGTTTGCTCGGCTTCTACATCGGCAGGAAGAATACCCGCATAGACCTTCCCCCCAGAAGACCAGTCGTCCTTATGCCGGTGCTGAGACTTAATAGTGCACATAATCAGATAGCGAATGCCGTTCCGTTCCAAAATATCGAAACGGTGCAAAAACGGCAGGTGCAGGAGCGTGTGAATTTTCCACTCTAACGGATCTGCCGCCTCTATTCCTTGCACAGCGCCATCTGATACTTGTTTTTTCTGCGGTATGGCAAGAATAATCGAAGCTTCAGCTGAATCGTTCGGAGAATAAAATCGATGAGTCGCTAAAAAAGCGCCATCAGGCCGCTCCAGCGATACAATACTCATCGTTCCACCCGGCCCATGCCACACCGTACTGATTTTGTTCCCATCAAAATCATAGAGGCGGCAGTCGTTCTGCTTCTCCGCCGCGATCAGTACGTAGTCTTTTCCGTCATACCGAAGCGGTGCAACGGCGTAGCATTTTTCCAGCATATCAATCGTTTTTTTTGTTACCTGCATACGGAATCCTTACAGTAATGAACGGAATGGAATATTCTGCGGGTGTTCAAAACAATCTTCAAAACCACGTCGGTGGTGATACATCCGCTTATCCTTGTCTTGCGGATACACATACTTCCCGCCTACTTCCCAAATGAACGGATGGAATTGATAATCAAGCCGTGGTTTTTTCATTTCGTACAGTACATTTATTTCATTCGTATCTGCCATAAAGTTTGTCCACACATCATGGTGTACCGGAATGACGACTTTACAACGGAGGGCTTCTGCCATTCGCAAAATATCAACGGATGTCATCTTATCGGCAATTCCTACTGGATTTTCTCCAAAGGCGCCAAATGCAACATCTATCGTATGATCTTTACCATGCTTTGCAAAATAAATGGAATAATGAGAGTCACCTGAATGGTAGATGTTACCGCCCGGCGTTTTAATCAGATAGTTGACCGCCTTTTCGTCCATATCATTCGGACATTTACCGGTTAACTCCTCACGCTTCTCGCTGGTATCGTCTGTCGTAACCAAACACGTCCGGTCAAAAGAATCCAGTACAACTATTTCCGTATCTTTGATTTTAATGGTATCACCGGGACGAACCGTAATACATTGCTCGGCTGGAACGCCCCATTTGAGCCAATATTCTACTGATTTTTTTGGACCGATAAACGGTACCGGTATTTCCTTTCCGTTCACATCAACAGTTTTCATACCGCTTTTTACGACATGCGCCGCAAAATTCGGATCCATATGATCTTGGTGATAATGGGTAGCCAAGACCGCATCAACATGCTTTACGGCAAACGGATCGATAACGAACGGTACTGCGCGCAAGTTCGGCTGCATCATACGCACGCCTGCCATATTCGCCATTTGATGACCAGGCTTCATCTTGTTATCCCCGTGCGTTCGTTTACCATTCCCACTCCACAAGTCTACAGCAAGATTGCAGCCGCCCGGTGTTTTAAACCAAATCCCGACACAGCCGAGCCACCACATTGCAACTGAATGCGGCGCAACTTCTTCCGCTTCAATTTCCTCATTCAACCACGTACCCCATTCAGGAAATGTTTCCAAAATCCATGATTCACGTGTAATCTCATCTATTTTACTCATCGCTACTCCTCTTTAAAGAATGATATGAACAAATAAGGATAGTTCATTCTTATAACACTCTTTTTATGTTCTTATAAAAATATTGTACGATTAAAATTTTCATTTGTCAACAAAAAAAATAGCATATTATGAATGTTTTAAGGTGTATTTATTTGATGAAAAGATAAAATACTTCTCCGTCTGTCCGCGCCCGGTCATGGATGAACACAATCATGAGAAAAATTTACTGTGTGTGCAGTGAGAAGAATATAAGTGGAAAAAGTTCCGGTATTTCAAGTACACAGGAGAACCTGATCAGTCAAAAAATGAAAAAACTCAAGTAGCGGACAGACGGCGCTTCGAGCAACGTGCCGTAGGATGTTTCGGTTAGCGTTCTTCCGTATGCGAAGCCGCCGGTTCGTCCGCAATAAGCACCTGTGCGGAATACCGGCGGAGCATCTCAAGCTGCTCTTTAGTAACACCAGAATCAGTAATGATATGCGTCGCTATGTTGACGGAACCTATATCAAAATTATGTTGCAAGCCTATTTTTGAACTGTCGGCAAGAATAACCACCGCGTTATTCGCTTGATTCATCATTGCAATATTGACGGTAGTTTCTTGCAATACGGCGGTACTGAGCGTTCCAGACTCACTAATACCACTTACACCGATAAAACAGGTGTTTGCTCGTATCTTTTTTAGCGTTTGGATTGAAAATGTCCCCACCATAGAATGCTTATAGGCATTGATTTCTCCGCCGGTAAACACCAATTCAAATCTTGAATTATCAACAAATTGCAACGCATTCGCATTGTTGGTTATGACCGTGATGCGCCTATCGGCAAGCAGCGGAAACATATAGAATGCCGTCGTACTACTGTTAATGAGGATTGTTTCCCCTTCCCGCACCAATGCGGCTGCAGCACGCGCAATCAAATGCTTTTTTGTTTCTTTTAATGAATTGATGTCGGAACCGGCAGGATCGGCACGTAACGGACGATTGACAAGCGATGCCCCGCCGAAAAATCGCTGTGCGAGCCCTTTTTGCACAAATTCGTCTATATCTCTCCGTACCGTAAGCGGAGAAACGTGTAATTCTCGTGCAATCTCTTCTATAAGAATGGATCCATTACTATTCAATTTTTGTAAAATAAGATTTTGACGCTTAAAGATAGCGGAACGGGTATTTTTCATGAGAATCCTTCATTACTAATCGTTCGACATTCAGGTAGCTTTAAAAATGAACGTATTATCAGTTAAAACTATCGTTAGTACATCATATATCGTTTATAAAATCAAGCCGTTTCATAGTATCTGATGCGTCTACCCTAAGTTACTCACGCCCTTTTTGGAAGAATTTGAAAAACGGCTTTTTCTGTTTTTTTTCGGTATCCGTTTTTTGTATTAAATGCCTGACGTTTTCCATTACCTTGCTCACAATCGGCTGATCGGATAAATCAACCAAAAAGAATGACAAGACACCGGTAACCGAGAACACCGGCATACATACGATATGCGTATCTTGCTGCACAGCCGTACGAGAATGTGCAGCATTCTGAATCGCTTCTTTGATGCTAATACCGGGTGCAATATCTGCAAGCGCATCACCTTGCTTGCATCCTGTTTTCTCCTGCGCTTTCGCAGAAAAATTAAGGATACTTCCAGTCAAACTTACCACCAGAAGCGGACGGTCAATTATCACTAAAAGTTCATCAACAAGACCGTTTAATCCTGCAATCTTTAAGCTTTTTTGTTCAGTAATTTGATATGCATCATTAAGAGATTCCTGCAGTACAACACCTAAGTTTCCCAACTTTTTTGCACGAGAATCCGATAATACGCCGTTCAGCTGAATAGCCTTTGCAACCATTAAAAAGTCGTTCTCTTTTCTCTTTGCATAAATTAACATTGCGATTAATAAGCAAAGCTCCAATCCCGCTCCGATAAACCCGAAAAACAAC
>CAUVHB010000209.1:0-3730 GCA_963551335.1 uncultured Treponema sp. | reverse complement strand
TTTAGCATTTTTTCTTCTTTTTTAATACCTTCACTCAAAAATTGATTTCCGTGGGACGAAGCCCTTTTTCATATTCATGCCGACCTTTTTCACCGCCGATAAAATTCGGTAATAAGCCCATCATAAAACACTCATTGATATCCCATGCGTCGGCGAGCCCATTCGCAAAGGGGATGTATCCTGCTGCTTTTAATTCTTTACACGCAATAAGAAGCTCTTCCCATGTATAGGGGACGCTAACTTTTTCCCGTTCAAAAATATCCTTATTATAGTAAATACTCTGCACGACAGCGGCAACGGGAACCGCAAAGGATTTTCCGTCTGCCCCGCGCCACGCATCTTTACTGCTTTCGGAAAAAGATTCCTGCAAATGAGGCAGATCACTTATATCCGCAAAAAAACCTTTTTCATATAGCTCTCTACCCGTTGCATAAGAACGGGCAAACATTACATCCGGTCCGGAGCCGGTATCAAGCTGTGCGCGCAGCGCAGCATTATAATCAGGTGGATTGATAGGTTTAAATTCAATGTGTACGCCGCTTAATTGTTCATATTCGGAAAGGAGCTGTGTCCACTCTTCCAAATCATCTGCGCGCCATGACCCCAGCGTTAAAACAACCTTTTCGGCGCTGTCCTTTTTCGTGTGCGTAGTCGTGTCTTCCGTACACCCAATAAAGACCAAACCGACACTTACTATCATCAAAAGAATCATTATATTTGCAGCTACTCTTTTCCGCATAATTTCCCCTCCTCAATTACAACAAATAGAATTAACATATTAAACCCATTCGGAAACTGACCTTTCTGAACAGGTTACCTTGAAATGCGATGCGTGAACTTAGGCGCCCTGTCCAACAACGAAGTTATCGAATAGGTCTATTATATGCGATGCAAAAAAATATGCACCATGTACACACATTCGGTAAAATAATTTAAACAGTAAAATAATAAGAACGGAATACAATTTAAAAATTAGCAAGAAAATAAATACCGAGAAAGATCGCCAGACGGGCTTTCTCGGTCGAAAGTTTAGGCTGTGCTGTAAGGCATTCAAGGTAATACCAAAAAAGTCCGAAATCGGGATCAATACGAATGGCGTACTCTAAAAAGCCTTCGCTGTCGATTTGCCGACCGAAAAGCAATAACACCACATCATGCAAAACGCCGAGACATTCAGGCAGCACATTCGCATAATTCACCGGATTTTTCGCCTGCTGCATGGATTCACAAAAACAGTGCAACCGGTAGAGGATATCCTCTTTTACGTCTTCGTCTGCTTTTTCAACCCACATCTTATCAACAAGAAGCCGTACGTTTTTTTCAAAACTGCGGATAAGGTTGATTTGATAGTGCTGCGTAATAGGTTCGGCGCCGGTAAATACCTGCTCAAATGTTCCCCCTCCGTGAAAAGCCCTAGCAATAAGCAGAGCTTGCACAGCAAGGACTTCGGTATCCTCTGCGGAGAGAAATGCTGGAAGATATTCAACGGCGGCCTTATGTATTTGTTCCGGCAGCTGTATATCGATATCGTTAAAAATAGATTTAAGCATGCCTAAAAATGGTCTTTAATTTATTTTTTGTCAAGTACTTTTCGCCTTAAAATCAGGGTGGACGTATCGAATATATGAGAGGAGTCTATTAAAAAACGAGGCTTTTAACAGCCTCTCTGCTTGTTTTTCAGCTTTTAGAGGTCTCCTTTCATTATTTTTTACCAATCGAACAAGCTTTTTAGCGTGTTGCCTGCCGCATCTTTAAGCGCATCTTTGCCTGTCTGCTCTATGCGTTTTATAGCTTCGACTTTACTTTCTCTCAGTTTTTTTGCAGCATCGCTTTTCGATTTTTAGCTGTCTTCATTTGACTATCAACCGTCTGATTTATGTCTATCTTCTCCACGATCTTCGCTTGGATAAATTCAGATATTCCTCATGCTTATAGTGGGCTGGGTTCGTTTAGGAAAGGGGGATACCATCTCTCTTCTCTGTCCACAAATCTCTAAAATTTCTATTTGCCAATATGGAAATCATCGTATATAATTGAAGCTATTATCGCATTATAATGTGCGAAAACCATTTTCTAGGAGTTCTTATGAGTACAAAAAAGAACAAGGAAGTTTCAGGCTTTCTCAAAGGTGTTGAAAGGATCGGAAATAAGCTGCCTCATCCGGCGATGCTTTTCTTTATCCTCAGCATTATCGTTGTGTTTATTTCCGCTATTGTAGCGGCTGTCGGTGCGCCGGTTACGTACTTTGATGCGAAAAAAGGGCAGGAAGTAACCATAAAAGCTGTTTCACTTTTGAATGCCGACGGATTTCGCTATATTTTGAACAGCGCAACAAAAAACTTTACTGGTTTTGCGCCGCTCGGTACGGTATTGGTTGCAATGCTCGGTATCGGCGTTGCCGAGTGGACAGGGCTTATCAATACCTCATTAAAAAAGCTCCTGACTAATATCAACCCCCGGTTGATGACCGCCGTTGTTGTTTTCGCCGGTGTTATGAGTAATATTGCTTCCGATGCAGGGTATGTTGTCGTTATCCCGCTCGGCGCTATCGTGTTTGCAAATGCAGGACGGCATCCGCTGGCGGGTCTTGCCGCCGCTTTTGCCGGTGTTTCCGGCGGCTTCTCGGCAAACCTCGTGCTGGGGACTACCGACCCGCTGTTGACCGGTATTACTATTGAAGCGCTGCACAATGCCGGTATGGATATTCCGCTTGATCCAACCTGTAACTGGTACTTTATGATGGCTTCAACAGTCTTGCTGACAATCGTTGGAACCTTGGTAACCGAAAAAATCGTAGAAAAAAACTTAGGCGAATACCACGGGACGTATCAACCGGACAATATGCCTGTTTCCGCAGAAGAAACCAAAGGTCTTAAACATGCCGGTATTTCTATTTTGATTCTGGTACTTTTGCTTATTATCGGGATGTTCGGCTTACCCGGTATGCCCTCGCTCGCTATCTTGAGCGAAGTGAATCCCAAAACAGGCGTCAGTTCTCTCAGCAATTTTATGCATGGCGGTTTGCTCCCTGCAATTTTACTCCTTTTTTTGGTACCCGGTTTAGTATACGGCAAAAAATTGGGAAAAATTAAGAACTCCGGAGACCTCGTCAAAGGAATGACGCACGGGATGAGTTCAATGGCCGGCTACCTCGTACTGGCATTCTTTGCAGCGCAGTTTGTCAGCTACTTCGGTAAGACAAACCTCGGAACCATCATTTCCGTCAACGGCGCCAACTTCTTAAAGAGCATCGGCTTTACCGGTTTACCGCTCATCATTGCATTCGTGATTATTTCTGCATTTTTGAACCTCTTTATCGGTTCCGCTTCTGCAAAATGGGCAATTATGGCGCCGATCTTCGTACCAATGATGGTAAACCTCGGTCTTTCACCGGCTTTAACACAGGTTGCATACCGTATCGGAGATTCCAGCACCAATATCATCACCCCGCTGATGAGCTATTTTGCGATGATCGTCGTCTTTATGAAAAAGTATGATGAAGATTCCGGTCTCGGAACATTGATTTCGATGATGTTGCCGTATTCAATCGCGTTCCTGCTTTCTTGGCTCGGCTTGATGATTATTTGGTATGTAACCGGCTTGCCGCTCGGCCCGGGCGCCTTCTTAACAATGTAAGGTAGCGCGGGGCTGTCTCAAAAGTTGGTTACTTTTGAAACATCCCCGCGAGTTAAAAATTAAGTCTTTATACATCAATGACTTAATTTTTAAC
>CAUVHB010000208.1:0-3751 GCA_963551335.1 uncultured Treponema sp. | reverse complement strand
CAGATTTTCAAAAGGATATTGACACTATTTTTAGTTGTACATATAATCAAATAAACATCTGAACATCTGTTCATATATTTGTAGATAAAAAAATCATCTTGCTGTTTTGAGAAGACGGATGACCAAGACCGGCAGGCGTGATAATCAAAATACATAAGGAGGCCGCACAATGAAAAACCGAATGGAACCTATTGACGAAGAAGCTGCGGACTATTTTGATTCGGATGCAGTCGCTCATGCGCGCTCAAAAGTACCCGACGAAGACACAATGACCGCATTGAGTGATTTTTTTAAGAACTTTGGCGATTCAACCCGTATCAAGATTGTATCCGCTTTGATGGCGGGTGAGCTGTGTGTTGCCGACATTGCGGAGGTGCTTGAAATATCAGCTTCGGCAATTTCTCATCAACTGCGTATTCTCCGACAGGCAAAAATTGTTCGTTCGCGGAGGGTGGGAAAACAAATCTACTATTCTATAGAAGACAATCATGTCGGTATTCTCTATACCGTCGGTATGGAACATATCCAAGAAGGGCAATGAGCCGAAAAAGCAGGGTAAACGTATCAGCCGTTTTTTAGCAGCCCTGTGGAAAAATTGATACTATTCGACCAGAGTTGAACCTCTTCGAGATTCAAATGGGCTTACAGTCTCAATTTCTCTGCAGTTTTATCTAGTCTAGCTGATGCGTTTATCCATTTACTGGAAAAATGTGCAAAATTTTAAACAAAATTTCGCACAGAAGTAATGGGAAAAGAAAATGGCTTGTACTTGTATGGCATGTAATCAGATGCACGAAACGCATAATTATGATGAACATTATCATGACAGTTTGTGGGATAAACATGATATTATCCGTTTTAGCGTAGCAACAGTATTTTTTATCGCAGGGATTATGTTGAAAATCGCTTCCGAACCTTTCAAAATGAATGTTCAGTTTGGCGGCGCTCCGTACTCCATTGCGCTTTCACCTTTGCTTTTTGTTTGGTCATGGTTTGCTGCGGGGATGGAAGTTATCCGTACGCTGTTGAAGACCATCGGAAAAGGAAGTGTTTTTGATGAGAACTTTCTGATGACCTTTGCGACACTCGGGGCATTTATACTTGGAGAGTGGTCGGAAGGAGCTGCGGTTATGCTGTTTTACAACTTGGGCGAGCTATTGCAAGCCGCCGCCGTTCAGCAGTCCCGTCGTTCCATCACCAACCTGATGGATTTGCGCCCCGAATTTGTCCGACTCTACTGTAATCCTGCTGGTCCCGAATTGGGCTGTGGCGAACATCACCATGGTCATTCTGAAAATTGCGAATGTGAACATGAATATGAAGAAAGGCATCTCCATAGTCATTCAAAAAACTGCGAGTGCGGGTATGAACCTGAAGAAGGCGATTGCGAGCATGAAGATCTTTACGGACACACACACCATCATGCCGAAGAGTGTTGCTGTGGGCATCATTACGAAAGGGCGGAGCCGAATCTTGTTGCTCCTGAAGAGGTACCGATAGGAACACTCATTCTTGTAAAGCCGGGAGAGAAGGTCCCGCTTGACGGCATACTGGTGGAAGGAGCTTGCTCCTTTGACACCTCTTCGATGACGGGAGAGAGCGTTCCGCGTTTTATTGAAGCGGGCGATACGGTACTTGCAGGCTTCGTCAATACGGACGGGCTTGCTGTTATTAAAACCACTGCAGCGGCGGAAAATACTGCAGCTGCTAAAATGCTGGAGCTGGTGGAATATGCGCAAAACCGTAAGGCAAAAACAGAGCGGCTTATTTCGAACTTTGCACGAGTATACACTCCGATAGTAACGATCGGTGCAGTCGTGCTGGCGCTGCTTCCGCCGCTTGCGCTTTCCGTCGTACATGGTACCCCGCTTTCGTGGAATGCCTTTGTTCCGTGGATTTCGCGCGGACTGGTTTTTCTCGTTATATCCTGTCCCTGCGCCTTTGTTATTTCCGTTCCGCTCGGCTACTTCGGTGGACTCGGCGGTGCGGCAAAAAAAGGTATACTGATTAAAGGCGCGGATTTTATCGACTCGCTTGCCAAAGTGGACAGCGTCGTATTCGACAAAACCGGTACCCTGACTGCCGGTGTTTTAACGGTACAGCATATTTTTCCTGCCAAACAATTCAGCACAGAGGAATTACTTGAGCTTGCTTACATTGCCGAGTATCATTCTGGTCATCCGATTGCTAATGCTATAAAAGGATATATTCGAGACCAGTTTGATAAAGAGAAAATAGCCGTGTTTGAAAAAGAAGCTGCCGAGCTTCGGCAATACACGGAAAAAGCCGGTTCTGGTGTTAAAATGCTGCGCAATGGGCAAGAGCTTGAGGCCGGTTCCGCGTTGTTCATCTTCGGTGATGCGGAAAAACAGCCTACATCCATTGCTCAAGTTGAAGGTACAAAGGTATTCTTTTCCTATGGCGGGCGCTATGCCGGCTGTATTATTTGCAGCGACAGCATTAAACCGCATTCCGCACAGGCAATACGGGAACTGCGCGGCGTTGGCGTCGGATATCTTGAGATGTTGACTGGCGATGCAAAATGCACGGGCGAAAAAATAGCCGCAGAATTGCAGCTTGACCGCTGCAGCAGCGAGCTTTTGCCGCACGAGAAAGTCGCCCGCTTTGAAGCAATTAGCGCCGAGCGGAAGAACGGCAACTCCTGCGCCGTCTGCGTGTTTGTCGGGGACGGCATTAATGATGCGCCCGTCCTCGCCCGTGCGGATGTGGGAATCGCAATGGGCGGAATTGGCAGCGACGCCGCAATCGAAGCCGCTGATGTCGTACTTATGACCGATAACCCGCAGCTTATTCCGCAAGCAATCAAGTCGGCGCGCTTTACACGAAAAATCGTCAAACAGAATATTGTTATGTCGTTTGTTGTTAAAATCGCCTTTTTGGCGGGCGGCGCCTTAGGTCTTATCGGATTATGGGCAGCGGTATTCGCAGATGTTGGCGTCGCCCTCCTTGCCCTGTGCAATTCGTTACGCGCGCGGAGCTAGGCTATTGCAGCTTGCTTTCGGCGCGCGCTTTTGCAAATAGTTTGTTGAACAGTGTACTTCCGTGTACACTGTTCAACGACGAGATTTGTACATAGTCCAAATCTCGCTACTCGTTTTGTTTTTTCATCAAAGCTACAGCCGGCGGTATCCGCTCTTGTCTGTTTTGTGCAGCAGCTCTGCGACAGCGTTCTTGCAACTACCTTGATCAACAAAGTTTTGTATCGAACCGTAAGCATTGCACGGTTACATGCCGTTGTACTCGGCAAGAAGAGTATCGTATTCTGCCAAGGATGGCAGATATGAATATACGATATATTTTTATTTAAAAGGAGGGATGAGCATGAAAAGAACTCATTCATGGAACAAGGGCGTACTGCTCTTGAGTTGGTTCGTAGGTGCGCTCGCGCTTGCTGCGTTTGTGGTAAGCTGTAACTCAGCTGTACCCGGTCAGGGAAAGGTGATGCCGAAATTCACCTCGTTTACGATTCCCAATGCGTATATTTCTAAAGCAGGTTCCACTGTAACCGCAATCGTGAAAGGAGCAAACTTCAAAGCGCCGGGAATTACTGAATCAGATTTTTTGGTAAGCTGCGCAGAAGAATCTCAAATTACCAATAACTTGACGGTTACGGTTATCGATGATGCTACACTGAACGTAACTCTTACCATACCGGGAACAGCGAACAACTACACCGTTACAATAAGCTACGGAAGCGCAAGCAAAGCAGGAACCTTTTCTGTTAAAGGCT
>CAUVHB010000207.1:0-3768 GCA_963551335.1 uncultured Treponema sp. | reverse complement strand
ATTGAATTCCACGCATTCCCCTTACCGGCAGCTTCTTTTGAACTATCCTCCGGCAACCGTATGTTAAATGGATTATCACTTGACCACACGACAACCGAAACTGTAAGGGCAGCATCTTTTTTACCTGAAAAATGAATGCTAATCGGAAAGCTCGGACGCGGAGCAGATACAAAGGTTGCTGCATCACCGGAAGAGCTTTGTTCAAATGCAGTATCAGATTCAAAAATTGCAATATCATTCTGTGCGCTTAATGTTACGGAAAAAGCTTCAATTTTTAACGGGGAATCAATGGTAATAGCCCCGATACTACGCTCAAAGTAATTTTCCAATGATGTGCGTACCGTCAAAAAACTATCTGCATTTTCTGCGGGAGCCTGTGCCGTATCACGCGTATAATCCGTTATATTTTCTTCCAGTAGAGTATCAATATGTTTTTTTATTACACTGCTCTCATTACCGTTCAGATACTGAATCAGCATAAATCGGTTGTATGCAGTATTTTTTGTTTCCGGCATAACAAATACCCAAACCGCTAGTATCATAAAGAGAGCGCCCATCACCTTACATTGCATCGGTATCTTAAAAAATGCTTTACCAGTTTTTCTTTTTTTATCAAAACTGAGTCCAAGCCTGATTAAAAATAAATCAAAAGGAACAAAAATACATGCCGATGCAAGATGTATAAAAAATATAGTATGAAACATATATTCACGATAGCGGATTATATGCATCACGAGCGGCATCAGGGGTAAAAAAAGACATACGATAAATATCATTTGCAGTATAATATTTTTAAAATGATACGCAGCTAACGCAATCAAATATATTATCATAAAGAGGATTGAAAACGAAAGATTAAAAAATGAGAAAATAAAAATATTTACCAAACAAACGGCATGCGCAATAAAACCATAAATAAATCGATTTGACGGAAGCGGAATCAATGTATTAAATGCCGTAACGATAAACATAAAAAATAATGCAAACACATATTTAATGAGGAGCGCCGTCAATGGAAATGCACTCAGCTCGCCCATAGACGAAAAACGCAGATAAAAAAGCGCTTCTGCGATCTTAGAACCTAAAAAAAATCCAATCCAATTTACCAAGAAAAAATAGATTGGCATCCACCATAGTTTTAATAAATCTCTGATATGCTGGTCGCGTTTTTCTCCGAATAAAAAACTAAAAAACATCAACCATAGCAAAAATAGAATCGATGACACAATAAGCGTTATAACGATATGCTGCTCGTTGATAATAATCAGTTTTTTATGCAGCTTCCACACAAAATAATGGATATCCCATTCATCACTCATACTCTTGATGACGGAGGGCGCAACCAAAGGAAAAAAATCAGATAAATCTGCAGCGGTTTCTATTTTTATTGCAGGGATATGTGCCTCATTATAAAGCCGCAAAGTAGCATCATCCGGCAGCCAGCCGAGGCGATGAAAAACAACCGCATTGGTATAAAAATCGACGGGGATATTTTGTTGCTCTAAAGAAGTATAAACCGCCTGCAAAAACCATGCAGGGGTTGTACCTTTTGAAGTTCCCGTAATAATCCGTGCATTATTAAACGTATCAGGCGCGACGATGCACACAGCAGCATTCGGATAAACGCTCAAGGTTTTAATGAGCGCCTGTGTACCCTCGTATCGCTTTACAGGAATATCGGCAGGTAATTCAGAAATATCATTTTTCGTAATTGCAACAATGATATGAATATCCGGCGCATCAGCGGATAATTTTTGCGCATATTTTTGCAATTGCAGCGTTACAGCAGTAGCTTGATTATCACTACCTACTGATGCAGTAAACACAATTACGGTATCTGTTTTAGGACCAAATTCATACAAAAGATTTTCTGCAATCAGTCCTTGCATCGGGAAAAGCAGCAACAGAAAAAAGAGCCAATATCGAAAGCCAAACGCTAAAGAGTTATGCACACCGATCATAAACTGTCATAATCCTGTACCTTACCAGTCGAAAACCATATTTCGATACGCCTATACGAACGATTGAGCCTTCGGACAATGGACGCCGCTTGCTGACGCACCGACTCATCCGTAATCACATCAGGATGATATTTTTTTAATAAGTGTTTCCATGCTTTTTTACAATAGTCAAGCGGAACTCCCGGCAGCACTTGCAAAACAGCAAAGTCTTCAGTTAGAGCAGCGGGAACGGGCACCCGTATCGGTTCTTTTTTTTGTTCGCTTTCTTTGTACGTTCGTTTTTTAGGAACGCGCCGCTCTATTTTGTTTCCAGCACTTCGATATTTTCCCTCTCGTTCTTCTACAGCTTGTTTAAAGGGGTCGTCATCAGTCCCAAGCCGATCACGCAGTAGACTACCGAGGGTTTCGTAATAATCAGCCATTATCGCATTTTCCTTTCTATAATGTCATCAAACACAGCGCCGGAACCGCCTGTAACATCTTTTTGCAACACCGCTCCGATAAAGCAATGCAAATACGCAGGAGATTCCCCCGCGGTCAAATTTTTTTCCGTCCGTAAAACGGCAACATCGCCGGTTTTTAACACGGCGCCTTTCGGTAAATCATTGATATAATGCAGCGAACGGTTTGTTTTGCCATAATTTTCTTTTTCCGCAGTAGCAAGTTTTTTTTCTCCATTGCCAATAATACGCTGGAGAAAATTCTTGGAATAACCGTAAGCCTGCGCTGCGTTGAAAATATCTTCCTCGGACTTGCCGGTCAACGCTCTTATCGTTTTTGACATCTGCAAAAACTGCGCCGGTTCCAGTGCAACAGGATCATCAAGACCGGCATCGCTGCGGGAAAGACAAATATGCTTTTCGATGATGCAGGCGCCGCTCAATAACCCCGCTATTGGAACAGCAGCAGGATCAAGTGAATGATCGCTAATACCAACAGGACTATTAAACAACATCGACAAAGATTGCAGCACAGCCGTATTATAATCCGTTTCTGGCGCAGGATATGCTGTTACGCAATGAAGCACTGCCCGCATATCCGCAGACAGTCCGCAGCCTTCCAAACAATGTATGGCACGTTCAATATCTCCAAGCTGGGAAACACCACTCGAAAGAATAACCGGTAAGCCGAATGAAGCCACGTGTTCAAGCAGCGGAAAATGATTGAGCTCCGGCGACGCAATCTTTATAAAAGCCGGATTAAGCTGCCGCAATTCATCGGCGGAACGAATCCCGAATGCCGAAGCGGAAAAAAGCATTCCAAGTTTATACGCGTACTGCGCCAATTCACCGTAAAAATCAAAACTGCACTCCAGCTCTCTAAAGCGTTCATAAAGAGGAATTTTTCCGGTCGGTAAATTCACAAAACCGGTATCGGGATGCAAAATTTCATCTGCATACACAATCTGAAATTTAACCGCATCGGCTCCGCTTTCTTTAGCAGCCGCTACCAACTCTTTCGCCTTCTGCAAACTGCCGTTATGCCCTGTTCCAATCTCCGCAATAATCAACACATGCTCTTGCGATGAAAATATATTTTTTCCTATCGTAAACGCTTTTATCATACTGAGCTTAGTATAGTAAAAATCGCCAATTCTGTATATCTATCAAAACAATACTATAATGCTCTGCAACAAAGCGCCATATACTTCCCATTGTTCATAACCGTTGCATAATCTACGCAAAACTTGTTTATAAGCCTCCTTTTACTGTGTATATCTTTTTTGACCGTGAATAATGATACAAATTGTGAACAATTCAAACGTCATTATTCAAACGGTAACTAACGGTTCAACAATGCTTTAACC
>CAUVHB010000206.1:0-3799 GCA_963551335.1 uncultured Treponema sp. | reverse complement strand
CGCCGCTCAACCAATAACGCTCACACCTGTTCAAACGAGGCTTGCAGATAGGCAAGGCGAATACGGCGCACCTTTACGGTCAACTCCTGATTGAGTTCTGGTTCTGTATCCAACGTGATGTCGCTTTCGTACGCGAGTGAGGGGATAAAGATATGGGCTTTTTTGCCTATTGCCTCAAGCACCACCGCTGTACCGCGCCAATCGGGATTTTGCAGTAGATACACGAGCGTCCAATGCTGACGGGATGCCCGTTCCGCTGCGACGCAGGCGCGCCCTGCAACATCGCCCGCCGCTATTTTAAGGATGAGGTCTGCCGCAGGTACTAGCGGTTTACCGTCAATATAGTTCAACAGCTGGCGATGGCTTACTAAATCCCCATAGCGGCGGAGCGGGCTTGTTACCTGTCCGTACATCGCAAGCCCGAGCGCAGCGTGCATCGAAGGAATAGTGCCCACGCTGCGCGGTCGCATGGCGCGCCGCTTCCGGTATTCCCCGGCAAGACCGGACGGCAACTTATTCGGCAGTTCGGGCGCCTCCTGACTGATGTACTGAAAGGGAATGCTATGCTGAAATGCAAAACGGGCAGCAGCCTCCCCTGCAAGCAGCATCATCTCTTTAATCATTGCGGCAGCTTCCGTTTGGACAACAGGCTGTACCTGCGCCCGTTTTGTACCGTCCTGCTCCGTCAGCGTAATAGCCACTTCGGGAAAACCGATGGAAACGGCGCCTGCATTTTCTCGCCTAACGAGGTTTTTCTCTGCAATGGCGAAAAGCGGCGCTAAAGCGGGAGTATCTTTTTGAGCGTCCGCTTCTTCATACGTCATTCTGATAACCGACAGTTTGGTACGATGAATGGAAACCTCTTCGATTGCACCGTCCGCACCGAGGCGCAGCTTAAAAGAAAGCGCATACGACAGCGGTTTTAGTCCGAGGGCAAAATAGTCAACCGCTTTTTCGCCGAGCATTCGGGCAGCTCCTTCCGGCGTATACAGCGTAGCGCCGCGCGCACAGGCATCAGTATCGCTTTGAGTGTCAGCCTGAATGGTATCGGCAGGGTTTGCGATGTGAATCCACAAGTAGGTTCCATCAAAAGAAACCGCATCGTCGGGATCGCTACTGCCGGGATTATCGATTGCATACGCTGGGACTGCGGTTAAATCGAGCGGCGATTCAGGGAGTACCGGTTCCGGAATATCCGCTTTTGACGAATGGAGCGAATGTCCGAAGCGCGCCGGATAGGGATTTTTCTCAATCTGCCAAAAGCCCGTTTTTAACAGGATATCGTGCGCCTGTTCCGGCGTTTGCTCCAGTTTTGTATCTTTGAGTATTTTTGAAGTGGAAGAACTCCCTAGCGCGAGCGCCTCAAGTTCTTGAAAAAACGGCGTGTATAACTCTTTGCTTTCGGTAAACGGCTTGCCTTGCATACAGGCGCGGAGAGTCGCAGTAAAATCCTGTCTTAATTTTTCAGCCTGTGCTTTTTCCGTTTGCTTTTGATTGAGGCGCTCTATTTCTGCCTGAGTACGGATGCCGATAGGCTCCGCCGGAGAAGTGCAGATAAAATAAGGAGAATTGTTCAGCGTTTGCCACAGCTTCCAACTTTGCTCCGCAGTGTATGCGCCCCACACGAGTTCTGCAAGTTCTGCAAAGGACGGCGTTTCCCCTTCAAAGAAATCCGCCGCTTCGCCAAAATCCGCAGCGGGAACTTCGGCATCGAGCGCCGCTTTAATACTTCGACACTCTCCATTATGAAGTAGCGCAACGTCTTTTTCGCGTACTTTTTTTGTACCGGTTTCCAGCGTAATTTCAAACTTATCAGCTTGTACATCGGTAATCAACGCAGGCTGATTTTTATAGAGAACAAGGTTACCTTTTTTCATTTATGTTCCGAATTGTGATGTTGCGTACTTTGTTATTGCCGTATATCACCTGTAAAAGATTTCCCTGTTTGTGGTATATCAGTGCATCGCAGCTGCGGTATACCGCTTTTCCGCATATTTTTTCAAACGTCTCACGGGAATCTCCGGTGCGTATTTCGTTAAAGAGCGTTAAAGATGACGGAAATCCGATGCTTATTTGCAGTACTGCGCCGTCCCCGTCTTTTGAGCGAACAATCAGTTCCGTGTTAAACAAGCCATAGAACCACCGCTCACTGTAATAATTGTAGATAATGCTGGACGGTCTATTCCATGCGCTCAATAGTTTATCGACCGTATCTCCAACAGATACATTGCGGAGTACAATCGGCACAACCGTTTCAGGTTCTTTGAGAATATCGGCAAGCCATTGCCGTTCTTTTGCCGCGCCTGTTTTATTATTCAATTTTTTTAGGATGCGAAAGTAATTACAGCGAATCAGCCGTTCATCGACAGGGAATCCCGTTGTTACGAACAATACTTTGCCGGTTGTTTTTCGGGCGGATGCATACAGGCAGTCGGCAAGCAGTTGCTGAGCCTTGGTATAGTCTTTTCTGAGCAAAAACAGCAGCGCCGCATAGTTTGCCCGCGCTGTTTTATCATCGGCTCCTGTATAAAAGAGATTCGCCTGTTCTGCAATACTGAGTACTGTATCCCGCTCATGGGGCAATGGGGATGAAGCAAGCAGATACGCGTAACTCGATGCAATTCCCGCCTCGTATATCATAGTAAGGTAATCGCTATATGCTTTTTTTGCTTGATTATATATGGCACTGTTGATCCGTGTCGGCATTGTCTTTGAAACATAATCAGACTGTTCATCATCATCATTTTCAAACATAAAATCCGCTAATTGAAAGAATGTAAAAACCGATGTGTCATCATACACTGCGGCAGGAAGAATAGTTGCCATTTCCGTATCCCGCTTATCAAGACTATTGAGCCATGCCTGATGAGAAACCAAGGCATTCAGTCGATTGATATAAAGGCTTTGCGGGAACAGTTGCAGTAAATTATCCAACACGGTACGTGCATCGGCAGTTCCCCTGCGGTTCTGCAGTGCAAACAGTACTCCGGAAATTTCTTCGTATAGATGCGTAATATCATCTCCATTACCGTTCAACTGATCAAGCCGTGCAGCAGGTTTTACTGAAGCGGTTGAAAATGAGGCAAAGACCTTCGCCGTTGCCGTATCACTCTGAATAGAAACCAATCGCTCGAGCCATGTTTCCAGTAATCCTTGAGGATAGCCGGCAATGGTGAGTAATACACTTGCCATTATATCGACAGTGTATACCTTTTCAGAAGAAAGAGCGGTATTTTTAGCGGTACTGTAATAGTTAAGCGCAAACTGGGCTACACATACCGCAGTAATCGGGGCAAAAAAATACTCCCGTTCGTTGTTCAAATTCCGTACCTTGCGTGCAGAACCGGATGTGTCCATAAACAGGATCGAATCGATATAATCCAAAAGCCCGGTGCTGACAAGAAATGTCCCATCGGGATACATCATGCAGTAGGCATTTTTCCGGTCGGTTATGATTAAACGCATTGTGCCGCGAAAAAGCTCGGTTCTGCGTATCAGCATGAAGAGCGACGTTTCGATAATATCATACCATTCGCCGACTTCGCTCGCCGCTATTTCATGTGAAGATGCTTCCGCTATTTCATTGCGGTACACCTGCATCAACCGCTCACGGGTGTACATTCCCTCCGTCAGCGGATCCGTAACACCGGAAATTGCAATGAAAAAAAAGGAAAGCAAAAAAAGAACCGTTCGGCGCATATCTTTCATACGCTAAAGCATATCATAGCGGCGCAAATATGACAATCCTGGGCAACCGCATCAGACATCCTTGTTGATATTCCCGCAAAATCAGATGGCT
>CAUVHB010000205.1:0-3822 GCA_963551335.1 uncultured Treponema sp. | reverse complement strand
GTTACCCCTTTCCAGTTGCCCGTTTTGACGGCAACGGTAATAAGCCCCACCGCCTGAGCCAGAAGCCCTAACGCCTGTACGACTGAAAATGTATCATTCATCGTCTACTCCTTATTATCTCGGCGATCGTAAAGCCGGTTACAACAAGCGCGAGGCTCACCGTTGCCGTCATCCATACGATTTTCTCTTTCTGCTGCTTGCGATATAATGCGCTCAATGTGTTGTACGCTTGCTGCAAGCCGCTCAATTCCGATCTCGCTTGCGCCAACGCATTCTTCGATTGTAGCAAAGCTCTCTCCGACTCTTCCAACCCCTGCAAGGCTCTCGTCAATTCCGCTTCGGCTTCGCTCAAGCGCTGCGCGGTTTCCTTCAATTGCTGCTCGACTTGTACGAGTTCGCTCCGCTGCGCCTTCAAGGTGCTTTTCAGCAGTTGAAAGTTCGTCTGCAAGGCGGCGAGCTCTTGCTTCATATTCACTATCTCGTGCGCTATCTGCTCCACTTCCGCATCGGTTAAGCACAGTGCAAAACCCATATACGGCGCACAAAGCACATATGCCGATAGCAACATACTTAATCCTTTTTTCCACACGTTCCCCCTCCCAAAACCGTAAAGCCGATCGGCTCCCCGACATGCTCATCTTTACCCACATCGTCTTTCGGGACTTTGAATATCTTATCAAGCCAGATAGAGCCGTATACCGGAACCCACCCGGCAATAAAAAAACTGCCGGAACCGACAATATCACTCATCGAAAGCCCGTATTCTCCTGCCCCAAAAAGCGGGAAAAGTGCTTTTATGATACTGTGAACCGACACCCACACGCCTGCGGCAATAATCGCCTTGCGTGATTGTTTTTTAGCAAGCGCTTTCTTCTCTTTCTGCTCTTTTTCTTCCATGTATATTTACACTCCTGCCTTTTCGTATTTCGGGATAAGGTGCGCCCGCTTTTGGGCACTGCCTACCGGCTTAAAAAGCGCATAAAAGTCATCTTTTGGCATCATGATATCATCCCCTTTATGCACACGGTACAGCGAGTGATAATCTCCCCACGGGTCATCAATAATGATCTCCGTTACCGTGCCGCTGTTATCACACTGGTAGCCGACACCGGTAACGATATGCCCGATTGTACCGCGCTCACTTTTAAACTGCCCGGAAAAAATGGCAGCGCCTCCTTTATCAATGAGGAGCTTAAAGCCAAGGAGCGTACAATCTTCGCAAAAGGTAATGATGTTCTTGCCGACAATGCCGTTCGAGATAAGAAAGCGGTTCGATCCCATACACAAAAGCGAATGCCATTCATTCGGCGGATATTTTCCGTGCGGATCAAGGCGCTTCCATTCTTTGAGGATAACAGCGTCATGCCGGATAAAATGCAGCAGGGAATCTTCCGGCTGCTGGTACGTTCCGGTAGGGAGCGGCCAGCCTGCACAGACAAGCGCTTGAATCATCGCCGTTACATTACAACTTGAAGCGGGAGCAAGTTCGTTATTCCGCTGCGAATAATATGGCTTGCCCTTTGAGTTATTTTTGATCATAGGTACTCCTTACAAGAGTTCCGCATTACTGCGGCGCTTCATGGACAAGTGTACCCGATAAAAAGAAAACCCCGCCTTTTCTCGGGGCGGGGTGATTAAGTTCAGATTGAAAATATCAAAATTATTTTTTTGATGCGAGTAAAAAAAAGGATAGTTCGTAAAAAATCCAGAGGATGCGCATCACCCGCACTGCAAGCACCATAAAGATAAAAATAATGAGATAAAATAAATAGTGCTGCACCGGCGTCTTAAAATGTGCAATCAGCGCAAAAATCGTTTCAAGTGCGGAAACGCGTATGCCGCTAAAAAAGGTCGTCAGCATATTGCGCGGTTGCGGGGTGTCTTTTAGAATACTGAGCTTTTCATGGTCTAAAAAGGAAATCAAAATAGTAACGCTTGTAACTAAAAAACCAAACAAACTTGAACATACTGTAACAATTGTAGTAAGGAATCCTTCTTTGTCTACTATGATACTGTCAAGTCTGATACCATTCTTACGGCAAATAGAAACGATAAGATAAAAAACTACTAATACAACGATAAAATCGTGCCGTAAAAAATGAAGCTCATACTTTTCTTTTAACCGTTCATACATTTGTGTAAGCTGTTCCATGTGATACTCCGTCTAAAAATGCTCGATGCTTGTCTATTGCGTTCGCCAATGCGTGATACATCGCATCTCTATCAATCATGCGGGACCGTTCATCGACTTTCTGCACCTCTGTCTTCTCGCGTAAGAAAAGATTCATTAAATCACTCTCTTTTCTCTCCTTTGTTTCTTTGTCTTTATATTCTATTTTAAAGTTTTGCAGAAATATGTGGGCATCACTGGATGACATAAACTGTATAATGTTTTCGTTTTTGGGCATTTTGAGAATTGAGTCTTTTGCTCTTGAAGCACTTACCGTAAATTCAATCAACTCGCCTTTTAAAGCCTGTTTCATCGCGCTGAACGCTTTATTGATGCTGCCGTTCAGTGAGGCAAAAGAGCACCCGCTATAAGCTTTTAAGGTCAGTTTTTTTACCTTTCCGATTTTCGCTAACTCTTTTTTGATGTCTTCTGAAGCAATGGGACTGGACAGGGGAACGTCTAACTGTTCAGGAAATTTTATTCTTACATATTCACCGAGCCGTGAAATACGCGGAGCATAAATGTTGTATTCATAGGCAATAATCGGTGTATTTTGTTTGTTCTTATAAATAATAAAATGGCTCGGCTCACACAGGCCGGTCTTGTTCTGGAGATATAGCGGAGCTCGCTCTCCCAGTGTCTCTGTTCCCGGCAGTTCTGTTCGCCGTATTGTTGCCAGTTGACCGCGAATGGGATAGGACAAATGATCGATAAAAATAGCAATTTCATGCCCTTCTGCAGTGCGATAGTACCTTTCTCCTGTGCCCCATGAAAGGGCGCTAATGGAGTTGAAAATGGCTTCAATATCTGCCGCTTTTCCTTGCTTTGTCCATTCAAGAACATCAAATTTTATTACTCGCTGTACTGTTTTTTCGTTACTCATACTTTCTCCCCTCCTCCCTCCCTCTCCTACACCACCCTGATAAACTTCGCCTGTATTGCCCAATCGGGGTCGATAAGCTCTATCTTTGCCCGTGAGCCGTCTTCATACAACAGTTCCCATCTGCCGTCGTCCCGCTGCTTGAGCCGTTTGAGCGTTGTCTGGTTTTCATAGCGGGCAATGACAATGTCTCCGCTTTCCGGGATGTCCTTTGCTTCCAAAAGGACATGACAGCCGTCGGCAATGCCCGCCTCGGTCATGCTCGTCCCGTGGATTTTTGCGACAAAATATGTTTTATGCGCCTTGAGGTATGCAGTCGGTACCGGATAGGTTTCATACGTGTCAACCGGTTCGCGCGGGACGCCTGCAGCAAGGTTTTCGATAAGCGGTAAGCGGGTCGTTGGTGTTTTCTCCTCCTCATCATCTTCTGTAAGAGCCGTGTAGGAAGGTTCAGAGTCTTTCACAACCGATATATCAGGTGCTGCCGTATAAAGGGGCTTTCGCTCGTGTGCCGTGTCCTCAAGAGGCTGCCCGCTCAATGCTTGCAGCTTCCGCAGCGCGGCGCTGATTTCATTGAGCTGCTCTTTTTGTTCGGCTAAGGCTGCCGTATGTGCTGCTAAAACGGTTTCTGATTGCGCCTGCGCGGTGGCTGTATCTGCTATCTTTTCTTCAATGGCTGTTAAGGCAGGAGCAACCGCTTCCCGTGCTAGGGCTTCAATACCGCCTAATACCGTTTCTTTTACGGGGCTGGCTGCGGGTTCGTGTGGTGGGA
>CAUVHB010000204.1:0-3823 GCA_963551335.1 uncultured Treponema sp. | reverse complement strand
AAACCTTTTGAAGAACTAACTATTTCCGATGATTTTATGTTCTGCAAGGTTATGGAACATGAACCTATTTGTAAAGAATTTCTTGAGCTGCTTTTTAACGCCAAGATCGAGAAAATCACGTATCTATCGTCTCAAAATAATATTACGACTAATGCCGGTGCAAAAAACATTCGCCTTGATGTATTGGTAAAAGACGAAGCCGGTACATCTTACGATGTTGAAATGCAAGTTGCTAACCAATATAACCTTCCAAAGCGGATGAGATATTATCAGGCAGTGTTGGATATTGCATTCTTGGATAAAGGATATTCCTATAAGGCGCTCAACAATAGCGTTATCATTTTTGTCTGTTTATTTGATCCAATCGGTAATAACCGAGCAATCTACACTTTTGAAAATATCTGTAGAGAGGATAAGACGCTCCCCTTACAGGATGGAACAAAAAAGATTATACTCAATGCCAAGGCGTTTAAAGAGACAGACAATCAAGAATTACAAGGCTTTTTGCAGTATGTAACAACAGGTAAGGTAACTACAGCATACACAGGGAGGATAGAGCAGATGATACAGACTATAAAACGTAACGAACAGCTGAGGCAAGAGTACCACATATTACCGGCTGCTCTCATGGATGCGATGGATGAAGGTGAGGCACGCGGTCTTGCAAAAGGTTTCCGCCAAGCAAAGCTCGAAACAGCAAAGAATCTCTTACACTTCGGGTTGTCCGTTGAAAATATCGCGCAAGTGACAGGGCTTTCCAAAGCAGAGGTCGAAGCGTTATAAGAATAAAGCGTTAGAACCAAGGCGGGTTCTTAGGGTGGAAGCCTAAGTCGCTGCTGCATAGAACCACCGCCATCCATGGCGGTACTGAAAAGCCTTTTGGAAATAGACGGCGTAGATACAAGGAGTTAGGCAAAAAAGTACCGCAGGCGTATCTTTGATACGTTGAGGACACTTTTTTGCCGTACGACGCAGTAGATGCGCCGTATATTTTCAAAAAAGGAGGTAATCAATATCTTAGTGGCCGAATATGACTATGATACAGACATTGCCGTACAGCGAGCAGAAGCAGGCAGAATAGCTTTTGCGGAGGGCAGAGAGCAAGGAATATCACAAGGAATATCTCAAGGTTCCCGCCAAAAAGCGCTTGAAACCGCAAAGCTATTAAAACAGCTTGGCGATTCTGTACAAAAGATAATGCAGGTTACCGGATTAAGCAAAGCGGATGTAGAAAGAGCCTGAAAGCGAAGCTTTCCATATTTTATAGAACGCCATATTACACTTGAGAATTACGATACCTCGGTTTTTTGTCCACTATGCAAAAGAGCCATTAAAGGTAAAAGGTTATTTTTTACCTGCGTGTTTGCAGGGCAAATACGCTACTGACTAGAACCACCGCCGTCCGTGGCGGTATGTGGCGAAACCGAACCGGTAAAATGGGTAGGGCGTGATAAAACAAGCATTTAATAAAAAAGGTGATTTTTTCTTCATTTCTTTAGCCATTTCTGCATCCGTGCTGTATAAGAAAAGTATGTGCACGGAGGTAGAAGGTGGTAAGAAAATCTCATAATATCCCTATGGGTTTTACTGCTCGGAACGACTACGCATTCAAAAAGCTCTTTGGAACCGAGGAAAATAAGGACATCATGATTGAGTTTCTCTCCTTGGTTACGCAGTTGAGCAAGGACGATTTTGATGATGTCCGTATCGAAAACAGTGAGTATATCCCTCTATTTTACAACGATAAAATCATTAAAATCCGCTTACATGACGGGCGCAAAATCGATGTTGAAATGTCGTTTTCCGATAGACTTCCGTGTTTATCGGAAAACACGAGTTTTGTCATTCGGCAAAACATCGCTGCTGCGTGGAATCACCGCTATCCTTGGCGGAACAGATATGAGAAAAAGTCTCTACCGATAAAGGTCAAAAAGTGATAAACTGGCTGTGATTTATCATAACCAGCTCTTTTGAAAAGAGGCAGAGCAGATACGAGGCATGAACAAAAATTACCCGCAGGCGTGCTTTTGTACGGCGAGGACTAATTTTTGTGAAATAACGAAGTAGATGCCTGCATGTTTTCAAAAGATAGGAGGAGAGAGCCATGCTGGCACAAGGAAATCCGATGATGACCAAGGCATCCCGAGTGATGGATATATTTTACCTTGATGAGCAAGAACGGAAGCGGTATGAGGCCGCGTGGGAGTATGAAAGCGACCGACTTTCGATGCTCAGCGAGTCGGAGCGGAAAGGACTTGAGCGAGGTAAAACTCTCGGCCTCACCGAAGGTGCCCACCAAAAGGCACTTGAAACGGCGAAGACAATGCTAACTATGGGTTATCCCCTGACCGATATTTGCAAAATTTCCGGACTCTCCTCAGCAGAAGTAGAAGCTTTATAAGAATTATGCTTTGAAACAAAGGCAGGGGCTTAGAGATGGATTGCTACACCAGCAAGCAATCCGTCCATCTAAGTCGCTCGCTGAGGGGTGTACATCCCTGTACTCCCCTGACCGATATTTGCAATATTTTCAAAAGCTAAAGACCTTACATTTCTTTATGATATAGTTTAAAAATGTATGTATGTACATTGATGCCCATCTCCACCCCGCAGATTATTTTGATATGTGCGCTTCTGTAGGCGGTGCCGGAAATGTAGACGAACCGTTTGCGTATCCGGCATCGCTTTGCTGCTCGGCGCATGACCATACCGAATTCGAACGGCACCGCTGCCTCTTTGAACGTGATGTATACGGCGGCGATGGGTCTTCTACTACGGGAACAGTCCTACATCAAAACAAATCTCATTTACAGCCGTCTGCACAACAGCACATACTTTTTTCCTTCGGCATCCATCCCCAAAATCCCGTAACCGATGAAGCGGAGTTTTTATACCGTCTTTTGGAAACGCAAGAAATTCAAGCGATTGGAGAATGCGGCTTTGATCTTTTTAATGATGAGTATAAACGGCTTTTACCGATGCAGCAAACAGTATGGGATATGCAGTTACGGTGGGCGCAAGAGTTTCAGTTGCCGGTGGTGATTCATTGCCGGAAAGCGCTGCCGCTCATATTTGATTCGGTACCTCGGCTAAAAAAACTACCGGCAGTTATCTTCCACGGCTGGGGCGGCAGTCCGCAAGAGGCATCGTCATTTCTCAAAAAAGGCGTCAACGCTTATTTTTCAATAGGCAAGGCGGTGCTCCGCGGACAAAAATCCGTGTGCGCAATGGCTGCCTCATTCGATGGTACCCGCCTCTTAACGGAAACCGACGCCCCATATATGAGGCTCAAGGCGGAACCCTACTCCCATCCCCGCGATATTATCGCAGTTACAGCGCAATGTGCAAACCTGCGGTACAAAGGAGCCGAGTCGACACAACAAACCAGCTCCGATGCGGTAAAGTGGACAGACGTTATCAAACAGTATGAATCGTCCACGATGGCACTTGAAGAAATCAGCATCGATAAAGCTGCTGTAAAAGAATTCAGCGATACTATTGTACGGAATTTTAATTGTGCATTTGGATTATCGGATTGAACGAATAGAGGGGGAAAAAGGCGCCGATCAGAATCGAACTGATGAATGAAGGTTTTGCAGACCTCTCCCTTACCACTTGGGCACGGCGCCAAAAACATAGCTACTATATCAAAAAACAATATTTTATGCAAGTGGGTTTTCGACATCTGTAGAAAATCCCTATTTTTTCCGGTACGGTTGTCTTGTACGGATTACCCGATTGATTCGTTTTTACTATTTTAAAATGACCCAGGTTGACCCCGAACCGCCCTCGCGTCCCTTAGGATGTCCCGTTTCTCCGGCAT
>CAUVHB010000203.1:0-3836 GCA_963551335.1 uncultured Treponema sp. | reverse complement strand
ACACATCAATACGCAAGTTTTCGAAAGAAAACTTGACGGTTAAGGTGAGCGGCGTTATTGTAGACGCTCACCTTATACCTATGAAATTTCGCACAGAAGGAAGGCAACCGCTAAAAATATTTTTCATGCGGTTGCCCTGATTACGCATTTGAAACACATTGAACAATGCTCTAAAAGCAGTTACACTGGTGCCTATGATACTTGATAATAAATACACGATGCCGTATACGGTGCCGACCACTGCCATCGATGGGCAGTATCGCTGTACGCCGTTAACCGTGGCTGCGCTTTCGCAGGATTTGGCGGCTCATCACTATAGTTCTACCGGTATATTGATGCCGCAGCTGCAAGAGCGAGGACTGATGTGGATTATCTCCAAGCAGCATTTTGAAATATATGAATATCCGCTCTGGCTCGATTACCTGACGTTACAAACATGGGCGCAACCGCCGAAAGGTCTTTTTTGTTTTCGAGATTTTGCCTATTATTATGCTGAGGACGGCAAAAAAGCTTCGCTGTCTGCGGCCGTTAAAGACTTCGATTCGATGGAACGGAAGGGTACGGAATGGACGGCAGACTCGTTGCGCCGGCATGGAGCTCTGTGTGTGCGCGGCAGTACGTGCTGGGTTGTGCTGAATACGAAAACCAATCAGCCTGCCGTTCTTGACGACACGATGTTTGGTTCGCTGACATTTTGTAACGAGCATTTGGAAGGACGGGTTTTTGCGAAGATTTCCTTGCCAGAGCGCTGGGAGCGGGAGGAGCTTTTCCATCCGTCGCTTTTGGATATCGATATGAACGGACACGTCAATAATCTGAATTATATCCGCTGGGCGCTGTCGTTTATGAACGCTGATTTTTGCCGCGGAAAATTGCTCCGCGTCCTTGATACTCATTTTTTGGTTTCCGCTCAATACGGAGAAGAACTGTGCTGCCGCTGTTCTTATGTCGAAGAAAACGTGTGTATTCATTCTATTGTGAGAACTGCCGACGACAGCGAGGTGTTCCGCGCCCGTACGGAATGGGCTGACGAACGGAAGATGGCACGGTCACTTCAGGTTGAACATGAAACTCCCCGACTATAATGCGCCGTCCGCACTCGCCGCTGTGTTAGATGAACACGGGTTCGGGATGCAAAAAAAATTTGGACAAAACTTTTTGATTAACGCGCATATACGGCAGGAGCTCGTTTCTGCGCTCGGCCTTTCCGCTGGAAATACCGTATGGGAAGTCGGACCAGGGCTTGGTTCGATGACGTCGCTGTTGTTAGCGGTAGGCGCCGAGCTCACCGTGTTTGAAATAGACCGCGGCTTCGTGCAGCTTTTATCATCTTATTTCAATTCCTATTCTTCGCTCCATTTAATAGAAGGCGATGTGCTTAAAACATGGAAGGCGGAATATCAACGGCATGCACCGGAGGCTTTTTTCGGGAATCTGCCGTACAATATTGCGGCAAAGCTCATCGCCGCGACAATCGAAGCTGAATGTTTTTTTAACCGCATGGTAATAACCGTGCAAAAAGAGGTCGGACTCCGGATGACCGCGGCTCCGGGGAGTGCGGACTATTCATCATTTTCGGTGCTGTGTCAATGGGCGTATGATGTGGAACCAATTCGCGATATTGCTCCCGCTGCCTTTTGGCCTAAACCGAATGTAGAATCACGGGCGCTCCGCTTTACCAAAAAGCAGTCCCCGCAGCCAGTACGCGATGCGCGGCTTTTTTTGCGCCTTGTCCGCGGGCTGTTCAGTGCGCGGCGTAAAACCGTAAAAAATAATTTGAGTTCGATTCTTGCCGCCGAAGGGGAAAAGGCGCTGTCTGCAGAATCCCTGCTCAAAAAAGCCGGAATTGATCCCGCTGCCCGCGCAGAATCTCTGATGGTCTATGATTTTATCCGATTATCCGATATACTGGCAGGCGCCGATGAATAAACGATTGCGTTACACCGCATTTTTTGTCTTGTGCATAATGATTGCTGTGCAAGTGCCGTTAATTGCGGAAGAAAAAAAAGAAGAACATACGCCAGTACCCTATACTAAAGAGGAATTTCCGCTCTGGCAGCGGGAGCTTCGCCGCTTTGAAATACTGTCGTTCGGAGCGCTCCCCTTTGCGACGCTATTGTCGTTCTGGGGCTATGATATGATTCGCGCTATACAACATCCTAAAGATCCTGCCTATTATCCATGGCCGTTTAAACAGGCTGATAAAGCCGTGGCGCTGACCGAAAAAGAACAGCTGGGGGTGTTCCTTACCGCTGCCGGTATATCGATAACGATTGCATTGATCGATATAACATACCGTGCCATTAAACGTTCCGCAGCAAAAAAGCGTTTGGAGCGGGAGAACGCTTTTACCGAAGACCCGATTCAGTTTATGCCGATAACGCAATCTGATGAAGATGAATTGCAGGCTTTGCAGCTTATGACCGATGCCGCATTGTCTGCGGGGACGATCGGCGGAATTGCAACACTATTAGAAAAAGCTGCCGCAGCGAATTCTACCGCGCAAGGTAGTCAGATCGGTACAGTCGCGCAATAGTATGGCTGAAATATTTGAGCTTACAGTGCCGGATGGAACCGGTAAACTGCGCCTTGATGCATTTTGCAGCACTGCGCTTACCGGTATGAGCCGTTCCCGACTTAAAACCGGGGTACAATCCGTGCAGCTCAACGGACGACACGCTAAACTTTCAAGCACGGTGCAGGCGGGCGACCGCATTAGATTGATATGGAAAAATCCGCTGCCCGATGTTCTTATCTCCGAACCGATTCCGCTTAATGTTGTGTATGAAGATAACGATGTTATTGTGGTAAATAAACAGGCAGGTATGGTTACGCATCCTGCGGCGGGCAACTGGACAGGAACGCTGGTACAAGCGCTTACATATTACCGCTTGCATACTTCGCCCATCCATGATGAATATGCCCGTCTGCTCGAAGCGGTGCAGGGGAGGGGAAAGAACGCTGCGCCATTGCATATGGGGGGATATCCGTTACATACTGGTACCGATCCGTTGCATACCAATGCTGCGCTGTTGCGTATCGGTATTGTTCATCGGCTTGATAAGGATACCTCCGGCATCCTTATCACTGCTCGAAGCGTCGAGGCGGAAGCGTTTTTAAAAAATGAATTTAAGCTGCGCCGCACGGAAAAATATTATCTTGCAATTTTGAACGGCGTACCGAAAACGAAAACCGGTATGATCGAAACTTCGGTATTTCGCGATGAGCACAGCCGCATTCGGTTTGCCGCTTCTGCCGATCTGTCTAAGGGAAAATATGCCCGCTCCCGCTATAAGGTGCTGCGAGTATACGGACAATACGCACTCGCGCTTTTTAAAATTGATACCGGAAGAACGCATCAAATTCGGCTTCACGCACGGTTTATCGGCTGCCCGATTGTTGGGGATCCCCTCTATGGAAACAAAGCGGCAAGAGACAAGGGGGCAATGTGGAAGGCCTACGGGCTGATGCTCCATGCATATCGGTTGTGCGTTACGCTCCCTTCAACGCGAAAAAAAACTGTGTTTACCGCTCCGCCGCCGCAGAAGTTTCTGACTGTCCTGCGCCTTTTGCAGACACGGCAGTCGCAGGGGAATAGCTGAGGTATGAACAAGGCAATCGCTTACATATTTCTGATGCAGTTACCCTACCCAATCCGCTGTATCGGCAACTCAAGAAATATTTCGGAGAATCTTTCAAAATTATTTAATTAAAAATCATTCCGAAGATTTGACTTCTTTCGGTAAATATACTATTTTGTGTGCATGAAAATATTATCTTTATGTTTCGTTTTTAGTATTTTTGCGTTTGGTTGCTCCGCTAAACCAGCGCAGACC
>CAUVHB010000202.1:0-3846 GCA_963551335.1 uncultured Treponema sp. | reverse complement strand
AACTACTAAAAAAGCACCTCATTTTTTCTAAAAACGTCATAGAAATGGTTAAATCACAATATCATTTTTCAAAAACTGAGTTCCGTGTATTTACAGTTCGTTTATTGGTGATACTGCATCATTATATAACTATCGTATAAGACTATCAATAGTGCGCAATGAACATTTTGTTCAACGAAGAGAGATGGTATTCCCCGTTTGCCTAAACAGGCACAGGCGCCCGGCGTGCAATACCGAGGATAGTCAAGTCATCATATTGAATATCTTCTTTAACCTGTTTATAGTAAAAATATTCATCATAAATAGGATGCGGGACCTTGTCGCAACCGTACATATCGTATTGAAGGAAGCATTTGCTCAAGAATGTATCGATTTTTTTATCCACCTGCACGCAATCAAAAGACTGAGCAGAATTTTCTTTATACATTCTAAAGACTTTTTCAACTGAAATAAGCGCCAAAACAGCATCTTCAATCGTTCCATTACACGAGGAGAAGTCAAAATCCATTTGCTCGTAGATAAGGTCACTCTGCCGTTTCTTAAGTGTGAATGCTTTCCGAGCCAAAACGGCCTCAATAATCTGTTCAACTCTATCTTTTCCTAACGTCTCGCTGTCATCACCCATTAGATGGTTATCGCCACTTTTATCATCTGATTGTATGGAATCGGAACCGTCTTTCTGTTTCGAAATCGGCATACGAAACTTCCGTTTTGATTCTTCGATGCCGTCAGTATAAAGGAATAGGATATCCCCGCAATTCAGATGGATTTTCTCCACAGGGAACCCGCCGTTCAGGTTGATCATTTCTGAAGAGAAAGCCCCGGCAGCCGAACCGGAACGCAACGTATAGCTTTTTAAACGCTGCGCCTGCTTGTCGTAAACATGAACGATATTATCGCCCGCATTACAGAAATAAGCATCGCCGGTACGCATATTAATAATACAAAGGCTGAATGCTGCAAAGCGGCCGATAAATCCGTGCGATTCAATAACATCATTAATGCGCATAACGATGTTGCTGAGGTTATATCCGTCGCGTTTATAGTTCCAATTTTGGAAATAATTTTGAAACAAGGTCGCTACTTCTACCATAATAAGAGCAGCGGGAACGCCCTTTCCTGCAACATCACACTTTATAACGGCATAGTGGAAAGCATCCAATTTCCTATAATCAAAATAGTCGCCGGAAACACCATGCGCGCCTTCGTAATAACCGAAAAATTCAGAATAGCTATCACGGTGGCTACCCGTTGTCAACTTTCTGCCAGAAGGGCTGAGATCCAACGGGATAAACATCTTTTGAATCTCTTTACCGACCTTTAAATCTTTAGAAAGAGCAGCGGCAGCGACCAATTTTTCAGTCATATCGTTAATAGTAGTCCCCAGCATGCCAAATTCGTCCCGCGAGGTAACTTGAACTGACTTACCGGCAAGTTTTTCCTTATCTTCGGTGTCGCGGATTAAGGCAACGTGCGCTGCTAAAAGACCAAGCGGCCGTACAAAAACGGAGCTGAGAACCCACGCCGTAAAGATACCGGCAACCAAAACAACCAACGAAATTTCGACAACAAGACCGATCAGCCGTGTTTGCTGCTTACTTATTTTTTGTAATAAAGTTTTTACCGAAATATTGACAAATGCGATTCCTTGGACACTCTCCCGCGGATTTTGAGGGTTATAATAGATAATCGGTCCGTAGAATAAATATTCCGTCCGTTTGTTTGAAAGATTCTGCACCGAATAATCCGGATATGAACCAAACCCTTGATCGGCAAGCTCCGAAAGATTGGCTTGCAGCTTTGCTTCCAAATGTCTGATATTTGCCTGAATTTCGGTTTTGCGCTTGAGTATATAGGGATCTCGATGTATATCCAGTTCTTCCATCTCATTGGTGAGCTGCTGGATCGAGTAAATATGCTGCTGGACGATTATCGCCGCTTCGTTATTGATATTCGTTAATTTTTGGAGAATTTCATCAATTCCTTCGGGATAAAACTGAGATTCTCCGCGGAGATACCGATGAGTATTAATCAGCTTTGAAATATCTTGATAGTCGGTTGCTAACACATAGTTAAGCCCCATATGCCCCGGAAGAGGGCTTCTCCCCGTAACAACGACGTATTTTGCTTCGGGAAAGGTAACGCGATTCAATAATACAAGCTCTAAATCATCCTGATTAGGATCGGAAAAATGGTTTTGAACCCGCAATTCAAGATTGTCAAGCAGAATTTTTGTTTGCAGCAAGAGGCTGTTTGAAAGTAAATCTTTATACGGACGGATAATAGCAACTGTGAGCGATGCTGAAACAGCGGTTATCACAATAAGTAAAATAGCAACAATGATAACCACAAATTTAATACGAACACTGCTCCATATATTTACCGCAGGTTTCTGTCCTTTTCCGCTGTCAAGTATTTTCTTGCTCGCTTCCATGCTCGCTCCCGATAAAGTCCTTCATTAAACCTCTTCGGAAACTGACCTTTACTGAACAGGCTGCCTTGAAATGCGATATTCACGCATCGTAGGTTTATTATTTCCGCTATTCTTTAGTGAATAGGAAGCAATTATACCGCAAATACGCCACAAACAAAAGAGGGTATTTATAAAAAAAGAAGCAAAATTGTAATAAAACAAACTTTTTAATATATCTAGCAATTTATTTAGAAGTAAACTGCCTGCAAAATCCATGACGCTAACTGCGCCGTAAGGGGCATTTCCTTCTTTGTTAAAGCCGATGCCAATCTTTTTACACTTCTGCTCTAAAATATTCTTTCAATATTCTTTCGGCGTCCCCTGCTTGGCGCTCCATCATCAATCAAAAGCTGTATAACAATCTCCCGTGCCGAAACATTGACGTATGCTCAGTTTTCGCCGTAAAGGATGCCCCACGTTCCGTAGCGGCTGATGCGGGTACCAATATCTGAACCATCACTCCCAGTGCCGAAAGGCGTTGAGCGTTGACGCAGCACCATCTTTGGGTTACACTCAACCGGTATGAAAATTTGGTTGAAATATCTTATCGGTATTGCGTTGGGAGTAATTTTCGCGCTCGTTGCGGGCGCAGAAAATACGATGTTCGTACAGGCAGTAGACTTTTTATCAAAAGCTGCGATACAGTTCGGACGGTATGCCCTCTACCCGGCAGTCTTTTTCGGCTTTACGCTCAGTATTTTTGAATTACGTGAAAACAGAAGTCTCCTCAAACTTGCGCTCATTACCAGTCTCATTATCTGCGCGGCTGCAGTATTGCTTTCCCTTATCGGATTACTGTCGGTTATTGTCCGCACGCCTGCTCGAATTCCTATTTTTGTCGAGAGTATCTCAGATATGCAATCACTCGGAATAAAAGAAGCGCTGTTACAATTACTTCCTTCAAGCGCGTTTGAAGCGTTGGTAAACGGGACGTATATTCTGCCGCTCTGTATTTTCGGCGGATTTGCAGGAGCGGGATGCGCAGTTGACAAAAATATTGCAAAACCAACCCTCACGCTGCTCGATTCCCTTGCCCGAATTTCCTATACGGTGCTGGTATTTTTTGTAGATATGCTGGCGTTCGGTATGGTAGCTCTGTCATCGTATTGGGTAATTACATTTCGCGCAATGCTGCTGACGGCAGTTTTTGCTGATTTTGCACTGTTGCTTGTCGTTAATCTCTTAATCGTTGCGCTTGTTGTTTATCCATTATTATTGAAGATTTTTTGTCGCGACATAAACCCGTATCGTGTTCTCTATGCGAGCCTCGCCCCTATGCTGGCAGCTTTCTTTTCACAGGATACTCATGTCGCGCTCAGCGTTTTACTGCGCCATTCCAACGAAAGCCTTGGCGTCCGCCGGCGTATTTCTTC
>CAUVHB010000201.1:0-3847 GCA_963551335.1 uncultured Treponema sp. | reverse complement strand
TTTAAAAGGAATAGCAGCTTCTCCGTCGGTCAACTCCGGCGCAAGATTCTTAAGGTAAAACTGCCGATACGAGGCATCGACGGAAATATCCTCAGGGGACGGTTCTCCTTCATAGTGAATTCGGAATGAGGTAAATATTCGGATCGACTCTCCCCAAAGGTGTGCGCGAAAACCAAAATCAAGATTTTGCCAATAAGGATTCTGAATGGTATAATCGAAACCGCCAAGTTGCATACACTTATTTCTACTATAGATTCCCATAAAATCATAGGGATAAATAGTTGCTGTCTTATTTTTGATACAAGAAAGCTGTTCGGTCGAAAATCGATTTCCGTTCAAGCTAGGAACCATTTGATTCGGTACCGCTTCTCCACGTACATTTGCCAGCACAGGCGCTGCACAAAACAAATGCTCTTGTTTAATCTTTTCAAGCACTCGCTCGGTAAAACTTCCCGGCGGAATGCGTGTGTCATTCCATAGCACCATAATATATGGAGCTGACGTCTCTGCAAAGCCGAGGTTAATCATTTCCCCAACGGTGAGTTTTTCTTGCGGAAATAAAAACCGTACTTGCGGAAATTTTCCCGTAAGATTTTCCATATCACCGGCATCGGCACTTGACTCTATTGAAATAACAGATGTAAATCCTTCAGCTAAAAGCTGTTCAAAAAAGAGCTGCCGATAATACTTTCTGCCGCGGTTTAACACAACAACGCAAAAATCTTCCGCCTTGTCTTGTCCCCGATACTGCATACCGCCGATAATGGTATGTGAAACTTTCCGCTCGTTAAAAGTTGTAGGTATAATATTCGTCACAATGCTCACATACCCCCTTATAACAGGATTGTATTTGATCGGAGTACAAACGCCGACCGTTTTCCCAAATTGTTTCGAGCGGCATCGTAAAGGCATTACCGAGTACCACCGAGCGATTGATATCTTCTTTACAGAGCGGAACGGTTCCATCCGTACAAATGGACAGATCCCGCTTGAGGTGCCAACAGGGATATCGCTTCAACGGAGAAATATCGGCAGGGCGACGGTCGGGCAATTGCCCGCAAAAGTGGTCGTATTTTTGAATAAGCGGCTTGGCTTCCCGTTTTTCCCATAGCCGGTAAAAGGGTTCTAATTCCGCTTCATTTTCGTTCATACGCGTCATCTGTACCCACACAGCCTTGGGGAACACTGTTGCAAGGCGATCTGCAAACGTCGCAGCCTGTTTTAAACACCGTTCCGCACTCTCATCGGGAAGTTGATGCACGGCGCCATAGGTTTTTGAACCTGCCGCATCGATATCGACAATCCAGTAAATCGGCAAACGTCCGTTACTTCTCGGCGGTATATCTCGACAAATCTGAACAAGCCGATCAAAATCCTCAAGATAAGCCGCCGTCTTTTCTACAATCCCACTCGTTTCTATCAAGACTGAAAGATGCCGATGGTTCAATATCTGCTCCACAATCGTTACAAACTGAGGATGCAAGAGCGGCTCCCCATAGAGCGACAGCGAAATAACGGCGCTTTCGGAAAAATCGGCAATCGCCTCGATGAGCCGAGCGGCACATTCAAAATCCATACAGCAAGAATCATCAAATTTTTCGGGAAACAGCTTGGGACGGTAGATGGAACGCAAAGGGTGATAGGCAATGAGTTCAATTCCATAATAAGCGGGCAAGGGGCGCAAGAATTCTTGCCGCTCGGCGATATATGCCGCATAGTTCTCCGCAGTGATGCCGGCAAAATGACGGCATAAAAGCCATGAAGCCTTGGTGTCAGTATAAAAAGCGAGCCGCAGGTGGCGCACATCTTCGGGTGCAATCATGGTTTCCAAGTCATAAGAGTTGATATCTTTTTTCACGGTATCAAAAAGAAAGGAGCGATTAAGCGGCACCTCCGCTGAAAAAGGTAGCGCTGCTAATATGGGCACCAGACCTGCCGAGACGATTTGCGGAAGCAGCCCTTCAGGATATCCATCCGCAAAGCTGTATTCCGCCTTATAGGTACAATGCTGAGCATAGAGCTGCGCCGCGCCTGCGCTGTCTAAAAACGGAGCATCAGCCCACGCAATAAAGATATGATCCGCTTCCGCTGCAAAAGGGATAAGCGCCTTAAAAAAAGCGGCAGCGGTATGTTCTGCAACCGGAACCACCTGCACCGGCGGCAGCGCGGACAACTGCACATCAGCGCAGTATTTTTGAATTGCGGCACATTGGTCGGCAGCTGCGGTTATAATAGTACCCGCATAATCGGGAAAATGACTTGTACGCTCCAGAGCGGAAGCAAGAGCAGCACAACCGCCTTGAGTAAGAGGTCGCAGCGCATAATCGGAAATACCGTTTGCAGCCAGCACAACAAAAGATTTCATACTTTCCAATATCGGCATAAAATCTACTTCGGTAAACTGCTGCAAGCTAGAAAGAGGTGCGCGAGAGCGGCGAGCCTATCCAAACGCCTTCAGCGCCAAGATACTCTTGCTTTTGCCCTTCGATAAGAAACTGTACTGATTTTACGGTCGAAAATTCCGTCGCCGTAAATACCACCTGCAAAAGCTGCGCTAAGGCGCCATCGATACCGTATTGGTTAAACTGAAATTCTTCACTCACATTGATAAATGCTACCCCGTCTTTTACCCATGCGGAACGAAGCTTGGTTCCCGGTGGTATGAGGGTTCGTACGCCGTGTTTTAATTCATCAATAGTAGGAGCGGCAAACAGTGTTTCAAGCGCATCGCTCATCGGAGCATCGGACTTAGGAAGTACACGGGTAGCACGCTCAGGAGTAAGTTTTCCGTCCGCATCTACGCGCACCCAATAGATAGTCGCTTGCCGTACCGCCGTTGCCGGTTTATTTTTGGCGGTTTCCGGTTTTACCGGTGTAGCTGCAGTAGGTTTTTGAACCGGCGAGGCAGGCTGCGCCTGTTGTGCAGTTGCTGAAGCACTGCGTTGCGGCGATGTCCGTTCATCAGCCGGTTTTGGCAACGCCAAACTTGGTACAGCCGCTTGTCCGCCGTTTCGTTGCGATTCAACCCTGCTATTATTTTCGGGCTGAGGTTTCTTTATTTGCTCATCGCTGCGTACACCGGGAGCTCCGGACTTTTCCGATACAACGCCCTGCGTATCGGTATTACGTTGCGGATTAACAGGTTCACTGTTCGTTTCCTGTTCAGGTTCTTTACTTCCATCTCCTTTTACAGGAGGGTTATCTCCGCTCTCGTCTTTAGATTGAATTTTAGGCAGTGGTTGTGAAGAGTCCTGAGGAGTTTCGGTTTTGTCTTTTAAGAATATGCTTCTCGCATTTGTTTTATCTAAAACAAAAGATATGGTGTCCTTATTCAAGAAAAAAAGTACCGCGATCAATAGAATAAATACAATCCAAAAGAGACAGCCGAGCGATATTTTTCTTTTTTTACGTTTTGTCATAATTTGACATCATACGATACTTTCTAGGCTGTATGCAAGTAGGTAAAAGCAAGCCGCTGGGAAAACGCATCAACCGTTTTATCATATCCGCCACGGATAGCGGTGATACTAATCCGCTGCAATTTTTACAGAACAAAAAACATTCAATTGCATGCGAACTAATTGAGCATCATAGGTATTTCACCGAAAATAAAGGTATGAGAGTTCTTTTATATGATCAAGACCTGCAAAGAAATAAAAGTCTCCACCGGTATCTCGAAGATGCCGACATACGAGTTACGGCTGCGTATTGCTTAAAGGATTTCCTTTCTAAATTTGAGCGTCCGTCACTCAAAATTTTAATCATTGAACACAGCCGGATACAACATTACAATATCAATATTGAAGAATTGCTTGATCAACTCGGTTTAACGTTCACCGTTATCGAC
>CAUVHB010000200.1:0-3860 GCA_963551335.1 uncultured Treponema sp. | reverse complement strand
TGAGCCGCGCGGTGTCAGTACTGAAAACCTGTCTCGGTTCGGAAAAGCCGTCGGCAGTGCTCCCGTCCGTAAAAGAACGCAGCGGAAGGAGTACGCCGTCGCGGGGAAAAACACTGAACGCGCGTACCAGTTCGTAGAGAGGAACCGGTACGCTGCCGAGTGCAAGCGACAGTTTTACATCCGAGCTTTCCGTATTGATAGACTGAAATCCGAGTTTCTCTAACGTGCGCAAATAGGTTTCGATGCCGATTTCGTTGAGGAGATAAACGGCAGGGATATTCAGGCTTGATGCAAGTGCAACCCGTAAGCGGACGGGACCGTTAAACCGGTTATTAAAGTTGCGCGGGATATATGCCTCTTCTTTTCCGAACCGTATCGGAATATCTGGCAAGACATCCGACGGCTTCCATCCTTGTTCCAATGCAAGCGCGTATAAAAACGGTTTGGAACTGCTTCCGCTCTGATTCAACGCGGTAACGCCGTCGATTTTGCCATTGCTTTCATCATCAAAATAAGAATTGGAGCCGACCCACGCAAGGATATTTCCGGTTGCGTTTTCGATAACGAGAACAGCGCCGTTGTGTATGCGCGCTTGAGGATTGTTTTTCAACTGAGCGCGGAGGAGTAGTTCCGCCTGAGCGGTTAAGGCGCTGTCTGCGGTTAAATACCAGTCGGGAGGCAATGCTTGAGGTGCTGCTTTGGGGGATGCCGATACGGGCTGGTGCGCAGTCTGTGTTTGACTGTTCCTCTGTGGGGGATTACTTTCCTGCGTAATTTTGGGACTGTATTCCAGCTGGTGCTGAGTACCATCTTGCGGAACTTCAGGTTGTGGGTAAAAATCGCCTGCTTTATACCGCCGCACAAGGTATTCGATGTAATGAGGCATTCCGAAGGGGTATTCAAAGCGGCGTGCAGTACGGGCTGCCTGCAGCAGGCGGTCTGTAAGCGAGGTGTCTTGCTGTCCGTCCTGCTCTCCGATTTCTTGCATAAATATGGAGCGGTAGAGCGCGGCTGCTTTTTCGGCACAGGCTTCGGGATATTCAAGCGGGTTGTAACCGGCGGGGCGGCGTGGGATAACCGCGAGGCAGCAGAGCTGTTCCGCAGTCAGTTCCGAAAGCGGTAGGGCAAAAAAATTCCTTGCTGCCGAGGTAATGCCTTCGGTTTGGAACCCAAACGGAAGGCTGTTAAGATAGAGTTCAAGAATAGCCTGTTTAGAAAGCCGCCGCTCAATCCGGAGCGCGTTTCGAGCTTCGCGGAGCTTTGCAAAAAATGTGCGCCTTTTTGCCGGAACGACGAGGCGGGCAAGCTGCATCGTAACGGTAGACGCGCCGCTGACCCGCTTCCCGCTGCTAATATTTTGATAAGCCGCCCGTGCAATAGCCGCAACATCGATACCGTGGTGGGAGAAAAAATCCTTGTCTTCTGCAGCAAGAAAGATGCGGACTGCATCGGGCGGCATCGCGCGGTATGCCGTAAACTCGCGTCGGATACCGTCCTCCAGTGCGAGAATTTGAATGAGGTTGCCGCCTCGGTCATAGACGCGGGTACTCCAATCCCGCTGCATAAAAGCGTCCAGCTCCGGAAATGGAAAAAAGAGCGAAAGCCAGCCGCCGGTACAGAGTACAATCAGCAACGCCGCCGTTCCATACAGTAACTGTTTTTTAGATAATTTGCGCGTATTACTCTGCCGTATTTTCATAACTGTTTATAGTCGGCACAATGGGTTGTATGAACGATACTGATGTCATACCCATACTGCTATATTCGTCAAAGGTCTTGGTCATCATTTACTTATCGGAGCAGTTCTTTTTGAAAAGGTCATGTAATGTTTCGGCAATTTTTACGCTTAAATCTCCATCCAATTTTGTTTCTTTTCTGTCGTAAGTAAAAATACCGTTTACCTCATCTTCAACATCGCTTACTTGCGTGTAAATTGAAGCGCTCAAGCCTTTTTCCATCGCCGGATATACATCGGTTTCATAGAGGTTCCGAATACCGTCGTTTAAAGATTGCCTATCTTTGAAGATTTTATAACCGTATAAAATATCGGAGGAGGTATGACCGTCCACGGCTAAGCTGAACCCTCCGAATTCGGTTAAGGCTAAAATCCGATTCAACGGATCGGGTTTCGGGCGGAAAGACTTAAAATAAATGTGATAGCTATGGAAATCTCCTGCACCTTGATCAAAATAGCCGCTTGCATGATCGATGAGCCTCGTGGGATCTTTTTTATGGACGTATTCCGCCATTGAGGCTGCTTCGAATTGTCCCCATCCTTCATTAAAAGGAACCCATACCGAAAGACTTACCGTATTGTACAGTAAATCAATGGTACGTTCGGCATCGCGTAAAAATATGTTTCGACCCTTTTCGCTGTTGCGTCCGTGGAGGGCATAGCGGTTTTTCGTATCGTTAAAATTGAAGCCGAGCCACGGCGCATATTGAACGACAAGCGGTTTATACGGACCGCCGCCGCTGACAAAATCTTGCCAGACAAGCATTCCGAGCCTATCGCAATGGTAGTACCAGCGGAGCGGTTCTATTTTAATGTGCTTCCTCAGCATATTAAACCCCATATCTTTCAGTTTTTTAATTTCCCAAATCATCGCCTTGTCGGAAGGCGGCGTATACATTCCGTCGCTCCAATATCCCTGATCCAAGAGCCCGTGATGAAAGATCGGCGCTCCGTTTAGACTGAGAACGGGACCGTGTTTGCCGTTGATAATTCCGAATTCCCGCATACCGAAGTATGAAGTTACCGTATCCTCTCCTGCACGGATTTCCACATCATAGAGGAAAGGATGTTGGGGACTCCAACTTTTAAAATCGGCAGGCATTTTTATCCGCAGCGGATTGGTTGTGAGCGTGTCTTCCGCAATTACAGAACCGGAGTCAAATATTTTAACCTGTATATCATCATTACGTTTAACATATATATCATCAGGGTGATGCGAAGAGTTTACATTGTTTCCGCCGGCATCGGATCCGGTAACAAAAACCGAAATTTCAACTTCACCGGTTTGATGATGAGGCGTTATGGTGAGCTTTTCGATATGAGTGTCGGGAACTTTTTCGCACCATACGGTTTGCCAAATACCGCTCTGCCCTGTGTACCAAATCTCTCCTCGGTTTAAGGTTTGCTTACCGTAGGCCTCATCACCGGTATCGGTATCGTCGGTAACTGCAATGATGATTTCCGTTGTATCACCGTTTAAAAAATTGCTGATGTCAAAAGAGAACGGCCAGTATCCTCCCGAATGGGAACCTACTTCTTTACCGTTGACATAGACGGTACAGTGTTGATCTACCGCTCCGAAATGTAACAGGAGCCGCTCCTCCGGTTTGCATTGTTCAAAATTGAATGTTCTGCGGTACCACAGCGTTTCCCCCGGAAGCAACTGCCGCTGTACATTTGACAGGATTGTTTCCGGAGAGAACGGTACGATTATTTCTCCGTCCCATGCTTCGGGTATCTTTTTATCGGCGGTTATTGCGTACTGCCATGCTCCGTTTAAGCACTGCCAGTCTTTCCGCACCAACTGAGGACGGGGATAATCGTTTAAGGGCTTTCGCTTGTCGAGCGCTTCACCCCATGGTGTGAGTAAAGGTTTTATCGGTTTGTTTTTTCTCATGTTATTGTCTCGATGGTATGGCGATCGTTTCTGCGCCGGTTATACATTTTCGATGCGAAAAAGAGCGGGAAAAGCGCCGTTACCGCTAGAATCGCTCCCCACAGATAGATGGATTCTGCGGGAATATTTTCGATGATTCCGAATTCATTCGCGATGGAGCCTGCTCCGTTTTTAACAATGATGTTGCCTATCACGGTTCCGATAATCATCGGGGTGAGGACGAAAAAG
>CAUVHB010000199.1:0-3864 GCA_963551335.1 uncultured Treponema sp. | reverse complement strand
CGCCAGATTCCCGAATGTTCGATTATCCCTGCCGTCAGAGCATTAGCCGAACCATTGGTACCGGCGCCTGCTTCATCTGTCGCTTTTAAACCTTCCCTCACATTTTCGCCGTGGATTCTACAAGTAAGCTTTAAAAATGTTCCGGCAGAAATAATGACCAGATGCCTTTCGGATCGAGGAATTTTTGTATCAGCAGGATCAGCATGCTCTTCAAAGAAAAAAGTACGCCCGATACTTGCGGCAATCGCTGTCAGTCCTGAAATTGCTCAAAATGCCATACGGATTTCCATCGGGCATAGCACAGAAAAAAGCGATTTGGAACAGTTCGTATCTGCGGTGAAAGACATTATCAAAGATTTTAATTAGTACTATTAAGTATGATTGTTGCTTAGTATGATATAGTATACCGATTAGTATAATAATTCATATAAGAAAATTATTGGTATAACCGAAAGGGATAAGAGGGTTTCTAACAAAATGAATTCCGATATATTGCTGTCTCATTTTAAGCCGAATACGCTTTCCGCTGATGCATCCGATACGCTTAATGTTGCCGGCGCTGTATTGAACACTGCCGGTGCTGCGCTTAACACCGCTGGCGCTCCTGTAGTCGAAAGCGATAACAGCAATGCTAAAACTACTAATCCTACAGACCTGCGAGCGAACCATCGGCAGGTAAAACGCGCAAAAGTGCTCGGCTTTTGTATGGGGGTACGAAGGGCAGTAGAAGCGGTGTACCGTGCGCTCGCTGATTATCCCGATAAAACCGTGTATACGTATGGTCCGCTCATTCATAATCCGGTAACGATGCAGCTTTTAGAGTCGAAAGGAGTGCGCATTGTAAATCCCGACAAAGCGTTAAAACCTCAAATAACGCCCCAATCTCCGATCATTATTAGAGCGCATGGCATTTCTCCGCAAAAACGGCAGGAGCTTAAAGAATGTGATGCAATTATCATCGATGCAACCTGTCCGCGGGTAATTGCAAGCCAGATGAGGGCAGCGCAGTATTCACAAAAAGGGTATACGGTTATTCTTGCCGGAGATAAAAATCACGGAGAATTGATAGGGATTAAAGGATACGCGCTATCAGTTCCTAACAGCACATGCATTACCGTGCAGACGGCTGCGGAAGCGGATATGTTGCAGTGTGACGGAGCTCCGGCTGTTCTTATAGCGCAAACAACCATCACGCGAGAGGAATACCGCGCAATTGCCGCAATCCTCCGTAATAAAATTCCCGATCTTACGGTTTTGGAAACGATTTGTCCAGCGACTGACGAGCGGCAAGACGCGCTTCTTGAACTTGTTCAACAGGTTGATGCGATACTCGTCATCGGCGGCAACAATTCTGCGAATACGCGCCGTCTGTTACAAACAGCCCTCGACAGCGGTAAACCAGCATGGCTTGCCGAATCTGTCGTTGATATCCCGCAGGAGATTTACCAGTACCGAACAATCGGTCTTGCGGCAGGGGCATCAACCCCCGATACTAGTATTGATGCGATTGAAAAGAGACTAGACAAGATGCTATAAAATATGATATAATGGTTAAATATATCTATCAATAATGTACGTTCTGTCTACTAGATTGATATGTTAAAAGAGCAAAGAAGGGAGATATGCCCGCAGAGATTACACCATATAACCGCTGCTGCAATCCTGTGTTAGTGTTCTCACGGCTTTGGTGATGCGCAACGTTGTCGTTAAAGGTCGTACAGCCTTTCTTGCAACGCTTTTTGATAATGTAATGCCAACGGATCATCCGGAAATATTTCTAATGCCTTGGCAAGATAGGTTTGAGCTGCTGCATAGCTTTTTTCTTGGATTTTTTTCAGCGATTTTTCTATATACAACGCTGTTTTTTGTTTTTTCTCCTGAATCGCAGGCGTATCACAATCATATACTTCATACAGCATAGCTTGAGTTGAGCCTTCACCGCCCATAGCCGCTTCTTGAATGCAGCGTATATGGAATTCGTCCGGATGTTGCAGCGACCGAAAAAGCGAGTCGGAAATAATAATGGTGTTTGCATACACTTTTGTTGCAGATTGTAATTCTTCTGCCGTATAACAGATATTCGAAATAACAACACTATCGAGCCTATTATCATTTCCAATAACGCCTAATAATATTTTTCCGGTATCAATCCCTATCCCTGCCCTAATTGCGGGGAGATTTCTTAATTGTATATGTTCCCTTTGTAGTTTTTTTTGAATTTCGATACCGCACGATACCGCCACATCAGACTTTTCGGAAAATAATGCAATAAAACCGTCGCCGAGGAATTTCATAATCACACCGCCGTATTTTCGAATAATGGGGGCAACTAACGCAAAATATTTATTCAGCAATATAAACACTTCATCAGGTTCAAGTTGTTCTGATATGCTGGTAAAAGATCGAATATCAATTGAAAGGATGGTCATCGACAATTCCGAAGAGTCGCCGGTATTTATCTCCGTAATATTATTTTTTTGCAGGAACATCAGAAGTTGATTTGGGAAAAACCGGCGCAATGCAGTTTGAATTTTCTTTTGCTCTTCTACGAGTCTCTCTATTTTATGCATTGATGTGGCGTAGCTGTTAATACTCATAATAACGGCGACAATAATCGCAAGGATTGCGCCTTCTTGTAACAGCAATGTACCCGAAATAACCCATTGACTTATCAATGTATCATGCAATGCAAAACCGGCAAGAATACCTAATACGGCTGCAATCCATATTGCAGATTTTTTCCCTTTCAGGAGTGCGCGGACAATAATGATTGCATCATAGATGACGGAAAGAAATATAAGCGTTTGTTGGATATATAAATGACGCGCTACAAAAATTGGCGGCGCAATAATAATAAACGTCGATGATATGAGGCACAGCGTAATGATACCGCGATAAATCAATTTATATTGGATGTTAACGACACTCTTAACAAAAATGGCAAAGAATAACGATGCTAATGGCATGGTGATATAGCGAAAAATAAAATATAACTTCCACGGAATTGACGGCCAGATATATGCAAGAATATGGGGATAAAATACGCTAATCCGTATGCTAATGGTTATGGCAGTAAGCGCAAACCATAATATATACGGCATTTTTTTGTAATTGAGGTGCAATACGATAAAAAATATACTAAAGAGAAGCAGCACAGTACACGTAAGATTATAAAATAAAAGATCAAATAAAAAAGTTTGATTGATCATTTACTCATAGCCGAGGGTAATCGGTTGATCCGTCCCCCCATATCGATTATGGAAATTGGATATATTGATAATAATATCTGCCGTACCGTTGTCTTGTGGTTTAAAAGTTGCGATACTAATTGTTTTACCGGGTAGCTCTGTTTTTGAGGACACACCGGGTTGCCCCTGCCCTGCTCTATCGACGCCGTTAATGATAATAGAACAGCTTGACCGTATATGACCGACTTGAAGCGCATATACTTTATGAGGATTAAGCCCTACAATTCGCAACCCGTATGAGGCATAGTCAAAGTTTGTTCCGAGTGCACTTTCAATAAGTCTGCCGGGCAAGGGTGCATATAATGGTCGCGTACTATCCCTAAAGTAATAGAACTGATGAGGGGTAAAATGCCATTGCCCTTTAATGCTGAACACATCCCTATCGGTATGTACCGGTAAAGTCAACAACCCATACTGAGCCGTTACTGTGTGCTCTCTCAGCTGTTGTACCGGTTTGGCTTTATTAATAAATGTGATAATAATTATCATACATAGGAAAGGAATGGCGCCTAAGAGTATCTTTTTCATAGTAAATCGACCTCATACACATTTATTAAATTCTTTTTACCGTGAAATTGTATTTTCCCATAATAAAAACACGTATGTGTACGCCAAT
>CAUVHB010000198.1:0-3872 GCA_963551335.1 uncultured Treponema sp. | reverse complement strand
TGTGCCCGCAGCTCGGTCTCTTTTTCATCGTAAATGATAGTCGGCTGCAAAAACGGCTGAATGAGCGCCGTTATTATGTTGGAATCGAATTGTGTATTCAGAGCGCCTATTGCATTTTTGATATATGCGCCAAGCTCCTCTTTTTTAATAACGGAACTTGTCTGAATATTGTTATACTCGCGGTTATTTCCACGACGCACCAACAATGTCATTTCAGTTTGACTAAATTCTTCAAGCCCTTTTTCGGGGAATTCGGCAATACCAACAGCCATCACCTGTTTGACGACAGCTTGCGCGGCGGATAACAGCCCTTCAAATTGTTTTACTTTTTGTACATTGTTCAATAGCTTCGCGTCAAAAAAACCCGGATACGCTTCCTGTACCCGCGCTTCAAAGATAGTTTCGCTATCATTGTGCAGCGCAAGCATAAAAGAAACAAACTCATCATATTTTTTGAGCGTTTCGGATACCAGTTCCGCATCCTGCCTAAAAATAGGGGTAACTGTCTGTAATCGGGCGGCTTTTCGTATCTCCGTGGCAGCCTGATCCGTATAGGAAATATCCCTGCCTGCAACGACATCACGTTCCGCCACTCTTCCTACGGCAAATTCATCAAGATTTTGATAGGCAAGCCCGCCACGATCAAGCGTCGTAAACAACATGGCTGCGATAACAACAAAAAAACTTACAATAAAAAGAATAGAAAAAACTTTTTCAGCTCGAAAACCGTCTTTAATCTTGCGGAAAAAGCCCGCTATGGACGGCAAAACTACTGATTTAATATATCCGGAATTGTTTTCGTCTTTCATTTGATGACTCCGCTATACTCTGCAAGCGTTGAATTCTTCCATAAAAATACGGCAAAAATACGGCGCTATTGTTTTTCATACGCGTTAATAATCTTCTGTACTAAAGAGTGACGGACGACTTCATCCGGAGAAAACTCCACGGTTCCAATTCCGTCGATAGTACGAATTAAAGAAACGGCATGGACAAGCCCCGATTCCGCTTTTCCGCGAATATCCGATTGGGACGGGTCGCCGGTAATAATCAGTTTTGAACCCTCGCCCATCCGTGTTAAAAACATCTTCATCTGTTCTTTCGTGGTATTCTGCGCTTCATCCAAAATAACAACGGCATTGTGCAGCGTCCGCCCGCGCATATAGGCAAGAGGCGCCACTTCGATGGTATTAGACTCTTCCATACTGCGCAGCACATCGGCGGGCAGCAGTGTTTCCATAATATCGACCAGCGGTCGCAAATACGGGTTTATTTTCTGAACAAGATCGCCGGGCAAAAAACCGAGACTTTCACCGGCTTCCACCACCGGACGGGTTAAAATCAGTTTGCGTACCTTATGAGACAGTAACAGCTTTAACGCAAGCGCAACTGCAATATAGGTTTTGCCCGTACCGGCGGGGCCGAGCCCGAACGTTATATCATTAGTATAGATCGAATCTATCAGCGCCGCCTGCTTCCTATTTTTAGGATAAACCGATTTTATACCGCGCGGAATGTGAATACACTGCGGACAAAAAGCCCCCCCCTGCGGCACACTATTGGCGACGCAAGAGGCAATAAAATCGGCAGAACTTTCCGAGGTAATTTCAGGGCTTTTCAAAAGAGTGTCAATGAGCTTTTGAAACCTTTTGCATACTGCTTGATCGGCAGTTACAACCGTTACTTCATTCCCTCGACAGATAACGGGAACGCCCAAATAGGTTTCAAAAACCTGCAAATTCTCATCATTTGCGCCGCATAGAGAAGACAGTACGCTCTGATCTTCCAACACGATTGTATATGAGGTATCCAAAAACACTCCTCTCTAACTTTTCAAATGCACAGCAGGGACGCTCCGATAAGTTATTCTCGTTTGCCGAGTTCTTTATCCAAAATAAGCAACCCGGTGTTTCCGTTGACATATTTGAAGGTATCGAGGATATCGCGATCATTCGCTTCTTCTTCCACCTGCTCATCGATGAACCACTGGAGGAAATGCTGAGTTTTGTAATCTTTTTCCGCAAGCGCAAGTTCATATAAGCTGTTAATCGAAGCCGTTACATACTGCTCATGCTTGAGCACTTCCTGAATAACCTCTACCGGTGGTTTTTCATAATGCACCGGTGCTTCTTTAATCGCCTTTAACACAGGCTTTGCGTCAACCGAGAACAGATAGTCGTAAAGCTTCATCGCATGACCTTGTTCCTCAAGCGCCTGCACCCTCATCCACTTGGCAAAACCCTTCAAACCTTCAGATTCAAAATGCGCTGCCATACCAAGGTATAAATACGCCGAATAGAACTCTTTGTTGATTTGGTCGTTCAAAGCGTCTTCCAATTTCTTACTGATCATAGTGTATCTCCTTCTATCAGATGTTCAGCTCCAAAAATCGCTGACAGGATATAATAGACCAAGTCTACAATGAAGATAGGGGATAGTCAAGAGAACGGGACATTCCTGAACCACTGCACCGTTACGGATAGGGTTTATATTCGTTAACAATACTAATTTGTGTAGCTACCGAACGCCCCTGAGCTAAGTCTCCGGCTATTTGAAGCGCTCTGTCGATACAGGCAACAGAGTCTGCAACCCCATGCAGCACAATCTGCGTATCGGACACTTCCGCATCCAAAAAATAAATGGGAAGTTCTTCTTTAAAGGCAATCAAATTGACAATTCGCTGCCCCAGTAACAGTTCCGCAATCCGCTTAAGACCTTCCTGCTCTTCTGCAGGAGAAATGGTATTCTTACACGCATGGGTAATAATGCTTGCGGCAAGCGGTGCAGTAGCAAAATCAGTATTAATAACAAGGCGGTAATGGGTAGGATCCTCCGGCTTCATGTCAAAAAAACATTTGTGGAAGCCTTCGCGGTTAGCATCGCTTTCTAGCATTAAAGCGTGGGCTTTTTTTTCGGGCCAATCGAACTCTGCCATCAACCTTGCAACCCGCACCTGATCAGAAGCTACCAGCCGTACCGCATAGCAGCCGGGAATACCGCGTAATAACGCAAAACCGCCACGACCGATAAAGATGCTATTTCCTTTTAGTGCATATTCATACACGATCTCTCGTAAATAATCGAAATAGGCATCACGGTTACGGGAAAGCGATGCCCAGAAGCCGGGTTTTCGCTCGTCATAATGGGCAAGACTTTCTTTTGAAACACCTTTGTCAATCAGATCTTTTTCCAACTCTTTTTTGTCGATAAACTCGTAACCGAGCGATTTTGCCAGCTCCAGCGCTGTTTCATCGCCGTAAGAAGCTATTTGTCGTGAAATTGTGATAATTGCCATAAAGCCTCCTCTATTATAGAATAAGACTAAATGCTCATTATGTCAAAGGATGGTTCTATTTTTATGCAAAAAAATTCAAGTCTTTCATGGAAACCCGTCGCTACAAAAGAAATATGTACAACACGGGTGTTTACCGTCAACGAGATTACCAGTCTTTCGCCTGAAAACGAAACAAAGACGTTTTCGACATTGTCCGCGCCGGAATGGGTTATCGTAATTCCCCGTATCACCGATGAAAACGGTCGGCATTATTTTTTGATGGTAAAACAGTGGCGGCACGGTTCGGCACATTTATCGATTGAATTCCCCGGCGGTGTGGTTGATGAAGGAGAAACACCGGAACAGGCGGCGCGGCGGGAACTGCTTGAAGAAACGGGAAAAACGGGACACAACTTAACATTGCTCGGCGAAGTATACCCCAATCCTGCAATTATGGGAAATAAAAGCCATATCTACTTTGCAGACTGTGAAGCGGATACGCAAGCGCAGCATCTTGATGAAGATGAGTTTTTAGAAGCCGAGGCGGTTCCCGTCGAAGAGGTCGTAAAAAAGATGGGAACGGAACCCTACGACCATG